>JAISNB010000136.1 GCA_031276435.1 Burkholderiaceae bacterium
GGACGCATCGCGGTGAATGCCGAGTTGGAATCGCTGCCGCGCCTGGCGCCCGTATTCAAGTCCATCCAGATCGATCAGCCCGTGCTGCGCATTGCGCACGCGGGCGGCGGGCGCTACGACTTCGACGATGTGCTCAGGCGCCTTGCCAGCCAGCGCGATCCGGACGACGCGGCTGACGCTGACGACGGGCCGGTGCATTTCGCGCTCTACAACATAGAACTGAAAAACGGCACCATCCATTTTGACGACCAGCCCGCCGCGCGCGTGCACACGGTGCGCCAGATCAATTTGAGCGTGCCGTTTTTGAGCAATCTGCCGTCCAGAACAGCCATCCAGGTGCTGCCGCAACTGAGCTTTGTCGCCAATGGCAGCGCGTTCGATTCGCGCGCCCAGGCCTTGCCGTTTGACGCTTCGCGCCAGGCAGAGGCGGTGTTTCGCGTTGCCCGGTTTGATTTGGCGCCGTATCTGGACTATTGGCCTGCCAGCTTGCCGCTGCGCCTGAAGGCCGCTACCGTGGATGCCGAAATCACGCTCAAATTCGAGCAAACGCCCCAGCCCGCGTTGCGCGTGACGGGCGCGGCATCGGTATCGGGCCTGCAAGCCAGCGACACCAGCGGCGCGCGGGCGCTGGCTTTCGAGCGGCTGGCCGTCAAAATGGTCGACGCCCGCCCGCTGGAGCGGCGCGTGCACTTGTCGGAGGTGACGCTCGCGGGCGCGCAAGCGGCGCTGCGACGCGACGCGCAAGGCCGCCTGAACTGGCTGACCGTACCGCCAGCGGTGGCGCAGCCGCCGCGGCCAGAAGCTGCCGCCGCCAGCGCCGCGTCGGTTGTGGCATCGGCCACGCCAGCGCCAACGGCTGTGGCCGCCAGGCCAAGCTGGCAGGTGCGCATAGACCGCGTGGCGCTGCAAGATGGCGGCGTGGACTGGCAAGACGAAACCACCGCGCCCGCCGCCGCCGTGCATTTGCGGGCGCTGAACATCCATGCCGAGCGCGTGGCCTATCCGCTGGACGAAGCCTTGCGCTTCAGGGGCGCGGCGGCACTGGCTTTGGGCGCGGCAACGCGGTCTGAAAAACCGGAAAGCGTGGCTTTTGGGAATGGCGCTGCGCCCGCGCCGCAGCCCGCGGCGTCCGATGCCGCTCCGCCCCGCACGGCGGTGGCCGCGCCCGCCAGCGCGCCCGCGCTGGCGGCAGGCCCGGGCCTGACTTTCGAGGGCGAGGCCAGCGTGCGCGCGGCCAGTGTCACCGCCCAATTGGCGGACATTCCGCTCGCGCTTGCCAAACCGTATCTGGCCGCCCACTTGCGCCCCGAATTGGACGGCAGGCTCGACGCGCAAATCGGCCTGCAATGGGCGGCTGGCACCGCCGACGCGCAGCCGCAATTGCAAATGACAGCCGGGCAACTCACGCTCAGTCAATTGACGTTGACGCAGCGCGATGGCGGCAACGGCAACGCAAGCGGCGCGCTTTCCCGCCCGGGCGGGGTGACAGCGAAAAACACACCGACGGCGGCGGCGCGCCAATCCAGCGCGGCGCGCAGCGGCGCGGGGCTGCCCCGCGGGCAACTGGCCGCGTTCGGGCAAATTGCCGTCACCGACGCGCAAATCGATTGGCACCAGCAGCGCGCGCACATTGGCAAACTGGCGCTGCAAGCGCCACGCATCGACATCGAGCGCGACAGGAACGGGCGCTGGATGGCGCAAAACTGGCTGACGCGCACCGCGCAAGACGCGCCCGCGACAACCACCAGCGCCAAACCTGGCGCGGCGGCCAGCGGGCGCTGGAGTCTGGATGTGGACGAAGCCAGCATTGCCGATGGCGCCGTCGGCTGGCGCGACGCGCAAACCATCGCCAGCGCCGCCGCCGCGCCCGTGAATTTGCGGCTGGCGCAAATCGACGTGACGGCGCGGCAATTGCAATGGCCCGCGCTCAGGAATGCGACGCTCGACGTATCGGCCACGGTGGCCGCGGGCCGCGCCGAGCCTGGCCGCCTGCAATGGCGCGCCCAGGTGGCGCTGGATCCGGCCCTGACGGTGCAAGGCCATCTGAACGCGCAGCGCCTGCCCGTGCACGCGCTGGGGCCGTACTTTGGCGATGTGCTCAACATCGACGTGTTGCGCGCCGACGCCAGCTTCAACGGACAGCTTCAATTCAGTGCCAGCAGTGGCACTGGCAAGGGGCCGCGCCTGGCGCTGGAAGGCGACCTGCGCGTGGACGAATTGCGCGCCAACAGCCGCCCGGGCACGGCAGCGGCCAGCGTGCAAGACGCAGGCAGCGCCAGCGCCGCCGCCGCCGCGCAGCCTGTTGTGGCTGCTGCTGCTGCGGGTACTGGATCGCAGGCGCTGGTGGCGCCATCGGATGCTGCCGCACTGGGCGAAGAGTTGCTCAGTTGCAAGCGCCTAGCCCTGACGGGTCTGCGCGTGAACCTGACGCCAGGCAAAGCGCCGCGCATCAGCGTCAAGGGCACGCAACTGACGGACTTTTACGCGCGCGTCATCGTGCACGCCAACGGGCGCGTCAACCTGCAAGACTTTGTCAAATCCGCGCCCGACGACGCGGCCCGCGCGGGCGAAGGCGCGGCGTCGCAATCCCCGGCAGCCGCTGGCGCGCCCCAAAGCGGCAGCGGCGGTGGCGATGCGCCCGTCATTGACCTGGGGCCGACCCGGCTGGTCAATGGCAAGGTGTATTTTTCTGACCGCTTCATCCAGCCCAACTACTCGGCTGATTTGTCGGAACTCAACGGCACGCTGGGCGCTTTTGGCTCCGCGCCGCTTGGCGCTGGCGCGCCGCCGCAAATGGCGGAACTCAATTTGCAAGGCCGCGCCGAAGGCACGGCGCGGCTTGAAATCACCGGCCACATCAACCCGCTGGTCACGCCGCTGGCGCTGGACATTCACGGCAAAGTCACCGATCTGGAACTGCCGCCGCTGTCGCCCTACGCCATCAAATACGCGGGGCACGGCATCGAGCGCGGCAAGTTCAGCACCGATGTGCGCTACCGCGTCCAGCCCGACGGCCTGCTGACGGCCAGCAACAAGCTGGTGCTCAACCAACTGGAGTTTGGCGAGGCAGTGCCCGGCGCGCCCGCCAGCCTGCCCGTCAAGCTGGCGACGGCGCTGCTGGCCGACGGCAATGGCGTCATCGACGTGGATTTGCCCATCAGCGGCTCGCTCAATGACCCGCAATTTTCCCTGGGGCCGGTCATCGTCAAAGCCATCTTCAACCTGATCGCCAAAGCCGTTACGGCGCCGTTCTCGCTGCTGGCGGGCGCGTTGGGCGCTGCCGACGGGCAGGACGGCGACGCATCGCATGTGGTGTTCGAGGCGGGCAGCGCCGATCTGACGCCCGCCGCGCGCGCACAGCTTGACGCCGTGGCCCGGGCGCTGCTGGCTCGGCCACGGCTCAAACTCACCGTAACGGGCATGGCCCAACTGGAGCCGGAACGGCAAGGCTACAAGCGCCAGCGGCTCATGGCGCTGCTGGCCGCCGAGCAGCGCGGCCAGTCTGCGGCAGCCGCCGAGCCGCTGCCAGAAGCGCCCACGCCCGCCAGCAGCGCTGCCGCCACTGTTGCGCAAGATGCCGCCACCATCGCGCCGTCCGACTACCCGCGCCTGCTGCGCCGCCTGTACCGGCGCGCCGACGTGCCCGGCAAGCCGCGCAACATGATTGGCCTGGCCAAGGACATTTCCGAAGCTGAAATGGAAGCCATCCTGATGGCGCACATCGAAGTCACCGACGACGCCATGCGCCAACTGGCCGTGCGGCGCGGCGTGGTCGTCAAGGACCATCTGGCCGCCCGGGGCGTGCCTGTGGAGCGCCTGTTTCTGGGCGCGGCGCGCATTGACCCAGCCAGCGCCAGCAGCGAGCCAGCAGCGCCAGCGGCCAGCGCGCCAGAGACTGCCGAAGCGGTGGCGCCGCCCTGGCTGCCGCGCGCCGAACTCAGCCTTGCGGCCCGTTGACCGCGGCGCCCCTGGCGGCCAGCGTTTTCGTGCCCGCTTTTTCGCAGCCCGGCCAATCCCGGTCAAAATAGCGGCTTTTGCGGCGCGCGCGTGTCCACACACTGGCGCGCTTTGCTTGCCCATCTGTGTATTTGTCGTATCCGTCAGCCCAGCAAAACCATGTTCCCGTTTTCACGTGATTCCAAAGACAGCAAACAGCAGCCTGAAAGCGCGTCCGCCGCGCCACCGGCTGCCGCTGCCGCCGCGCACCCGCTTGACGCCCTGACCGGCGGCGTGTTTTCAGCCACCACCTCGGGCGAGCGCGCGCAGCGCGTGCGCGAATGGCTTGCCACGCAGCCCGCGCAAGAGCAGATGCAGGCGGTCTACAAGGACTTGTCGGCCAAGGACAAGGGCGCGGCCAAGGCCTTGCGCGAAAAGCTCGACGAAATCCGCCGCACCACGCAGCAGGACGCCGTGGCCCAGGAATGGGCCGACAAAGCCAGCGCGCTGCTCGCGCAGGCGCGCCTGAACATTGCCGACGCGCTGGCCTGGCAAAGAGACGCCGCGCGCGCGGGCGCGCCGCTCTCGCGCCAGCCGCTGGCCGGTCTGCGCCAGCAATTGACCGAGCGCGTCAAAAGCGTGGAAGACTTGCAGCAGCGCGTCATGGTGCAGCGCGAAGCGGCGGTGCTCATGGCGCAGCGCATCGAACTGCTGTCCACCAAACCCTGGGCCGACGCCCTGGCCGCGCAAGCGGTGTTGCAAGCCGACGTCGCCCACTGGCGCGCCGAGGCCGACGCGCTGCAAGCCGACGCGCAATGGCCCAGCGTCGAAGTGCGCTACCTCTCGCAACTGGAAACCGCGCAAAGCCAGCTTGCCGCCGTGTGGAGCGCCTTTGGCGCCGCGCTGGCGCAAACGCAAGCCGCCGCCCTTGACGCTGCCACGCCCCTGCCATCGGTACCCGTCTGGGCCGACGAAATCCGCGCCGCGCGCGGCGAGGCCGCGCCCGCCGCCGTTGCGGCCACCGCCGCGCCGCCAGAAAAAGCCGCCAGGGCCAAACCCGACCCGGCCCAGATCGCCGCCGCCACGCAAGCCGTGGAAACCGGCGTCATGCTGCTGGAACAAGCCGTCAGCAGCGGCCACACCAAAAACATGCACAGCGCCGCAGGCGCGCTGCGCCAGGCGCTCAAAACACATGGCCGCCTGATTGGCGACGCGCTTGAAGCGCGCGTGCACGCGGCCCTGATCTCCGCGGGCGAAATGGAAGGCTGGCAACGCTGGAGCGCCGACAAAGTGCGCCAGGACCTGCTCGCCCAGGCCGAAGCCCTGCTGGTCAAGCGCAAAAAGAAACCCGCCAAAAACAACGCGGCGCGCCAGCAAAACGCGCCAGCGGAAAAACCGGCGCAGGAAACGGCCGCCGCCGCGCAGCCGCCAGAGGCCGCCGCCCAGCAAGCGGCAGAACAAGCAGCGCCGCCCACCGCGCCGCAACCGCCAGAAACTGTCCCTGAATGCGCCCCTGAAGAAAGCGCAAACAGCACGTGCGGCGCGCCAGCGCCCGCCGACGCGGCTGAAGAAGCAGCTCCTCCTGCTGAAACAACCGCAGCCCTTGACACCGCCGCGCCGCAAGCCAACCCGCTGCCCGCGCTGGCCGACGACGAAGAATGGGCACCCGCCATGGGCGGGCGCAAACTGCAAGAAGCCATCCGCAAACTGCGCGAGCAATGGAAAACCACCGACCAAAGCGGCGCGCCCAACCACCAGTTGTGGAAGCGTTTTGACCGCGCCTGCAACGCGGCGCACCACTTTGTCGACCAGTGGCTCGACAAAGTGCGCGGCGAAGCCGCTGAACACAAGGCCCAGCGCGAGGCGCTGATCGAAGAAGTCAACGCCTTTGCCGCCGCGCAAACGGCCCATGCCGCCGACTGGAAACTGGTCAACCGGAAAATCCACCAGTTTTCCGAGCGTTGGCGCAACGCGGGCCACGTCAGCGAAAAACTCTTTGCCGAATTGCAGCAACGCTGGAAAACCGCCATCCACGCCGCCGCCATCCACCTGGAAGCCGCGCAAAAAGCCAGCACACTGCGCCGCCAGGCCCTCATTGCCGAGGCCGAACAACTGGGCGCGGCGGCGCAACTGCGCATCGACGCCATCAAGGACTTGCAGCGCCGCTGGCAGGCCGAAGCGCAATCGGTCCCCATGGATCGCAAGCACGAGCAAAAACTCTGGGACGCATTCCGCACCCCCATCGATGCCGCCTTCAACCGCAAAAGCGCCGAGCGTGAAAAAGCCCAGACCGCCCTCAGCGCGCACGACCAGGCCGTTCTGGCCGCCGCGCGGGCGCTGCAAGCGGCCAGCGCCACCGGCGACGCGCAGCAAATCCGCGCCGCCATGGGCGCGCTGGAAAACGCCATGCGCGGCGGCGCGGGCGGCAACGGCGGCGCGCAGCAAAGCAGCAGCGGCAGCACCGCCAAACCTGGTGTCAAAGCCGAAACCGAAGCAGCAGAAAAAACCGCCGCGCCCAACTCGGCGACCAGCGCCAACGCCAGCGCCGATCCGGCCAGTGCCGACAGCGCCGATGCCCAGCCAGTCCAAAGCGCCGCCGCCGTTGATGATGAAAACAACGCGAGCGCCACACCACCTGCCTCGCCCGCGCCCGCTGCCGCCACCAAACCCGTGGTGGCCGTGCGCGGCGACGACCGCCCCGGCCTGAAAAAGAAGACTGCGCCCGCGGAAAACGCGCCCCGCAAAGGCGGATTTGGCGAGCGCCGCGCTTTGGGCGCTGGCGCGCGCGAGCGGCGCGAGCGCGATGCCACCACCGACCGCCGCCCCGACCGTGGCCCGCGCCTGGGCGACGCGGCCTTTCGCGCCCAGCGCGACGCCATCGAACACGCGCAAGCCGCGCTCAAGAAACTGGCCGCGCAAGCGCACGGCGAAACCCTCTCGCAACTGGTCAGCGCCTGGGCCGCGCGCCAGCCCGATCAACTGCCCAGCGCGCAAGAGCTGGGCCGCGCCATCAGCGGCGGCGTGCGCCAGAATTGGGCGCACGCTTTGCAAAACGCGCCGCAAGGCGACGCCGCCGAGCCGCTGCTGCGGCTGGAAATGGCCGCCGACACGCCCACCCCAGCCGAACACCTGCAAGCGCGCCGCGCCCTGCAACTGCAACTGCTCACGCGCCGCAACGCCCCAGCGCCCGCGCAAACCTGGGCCGACGACGCGGCCCGGGTCTTGGCCAGCGCGCACAGCGATGCCACCGCGCGCCGCCTGCAAAACGCGCTCAAAGTGCTGCTGCGCCAATAAACAAGCCGCCCGGGCAAAAGAGGTCTTGTGTTCTGGCTGTCATGGTTTGGAATCGAACCGCTGGCAAGAATCCATCAGGGTGATTCTTCTCGGCGGTATTCCAGCCGTCTGACGCAGGAAATTGATCGCGGCGCCTACGAAAATGCCGTAAAAATACTCGCCACCGCAACCCCGAAAAACCGCTTGGAAATCATCGATGGATTCGCCCGGAATGAAAATTCCGTTGCATTGTCCACCGGCTGGGCGCGGCACAGTTCCGGCTCGCCTTTTGCGCACCTTCTGGCCGGGGCCAGCCTGATACAAGCTGGATGGGACATACGGGGCGGCGGTTATGCGGAAGATGTGGATTCAGATGCATGGAAACCGTTTCTGGAGCACCTGCACAGGGCGGAAGAACACCTTTGCAAGGCTGCCGGACTTGATGGCCGGATGGTTGAACCCTATGTTTATCTGATGACTGCAAAAATGGGGTTGGGAGCGCCGGAAGAAGAAACCGACCAACTTTTTGAAACCGCATCCGCACGCGATCCCTTGCATGTCGGGTTGAGTTTCAGGTATTTTGCGACCACGACCGCAAAGTGGGGCGGCAGCCATCAGAAAATGTTTGGTTTTGCCAGAAATTCTTCCCGCCGCGCCCCGCAGGGCAGCGGCATGCATAAACTGATAGCACATGCATACTGCGAGTACGCCCTGGCTGAAGAAAAGAAAACCCTGGGCACAATCCGCATCAAGGGGGCAAAAGAAGAAGTGCCCAAGGCCTTGTACGCATGGCTTGACGCCACGCCGGACAACATTCACGACAAGCTGCTGGACGCGGAGGCGGAAGGCAAGAATTATTTTGCTGTCGCCTGTTATTTGACTGGTGCAACCGATGCGGCAGCCACTGTGATCCGGTCACTGCAAAGAGAAATATATCCGATGCCCTGGGGATGGCTTGTAAAAAAATCCAGCGAGAGAGAAAATTACGCATTCGTTTTCAACCGCGTCTGCCGCGATCTTGGCATTTATCGTGAAATCGCAAACAGCTAGGGCCTTGTTCAACGTGTTCTTTGAAGACCGGCTTGGGTGCTTTCAGAACCAAGGCCTGTTTGCCCAAACGCGGAGTAGAATGCGCAAGCCCCTCTGCTGATACCTGTTGACCATGCTCGTTTACGCCATCGTCAAATTCATCGTCTATTGCCTCTGGTGCTTCATTGGCCTGCGGTTGCTGGCGCCAGCGCATGCCAGGCCGGTTGCTGCCATTGGATACGGCGCGTTGCGCTGGCTGCTGGGGCTTGGGCTGGGCATTGGCGTATTCATTCTGGCGGGGTCCATCAAGCAGGAATCCGCTGGCCTTTTGTATCTGCTGATTTATACGCCATTGCGCGTGGTCGAATGGGGCATCATTGCCGCCATCCTGCTTGGCCGCTACAAGGTTGGCAAAAGCGGGGGCATTTACGCGCGCGTGATTTCCTGGGTGGCGGGCGGTATTCTGGTTTCCTATTTGTCCGACATGGTTTCGCCAGAGGGCTTGGCGGGCAAATTCTGCGTTGGCCGTTGTCTTTGCTGATGCCCGCGTTTCGCAAACGCGCCCGCGCTTTTTTGGGGCTTGACCTGCTTATTTTGCCCTGTCAGGCTGGCGCACGATGCCCATGAACAGGATTTTGCGATTCTTTGCGTCCCCGATGGTCAGGAAAAAGGGGCGGTCGATGCGCATGTAAAAAGGCTCTTCCTTTTTCGCATTGGGGTTGGCCGCTGTCGCTGCTCTCATCACTATGCTGGTCGCGGCGGCGGCTTTGGTGCCTTGTTCATCGATGTCAATGTGCGTCTTGTGGATGACAAAATCTATTTTCAATGGATCAGAATTTTGCAAAATGCCATCAAATTGAGCGTCGTCGGTGAACGCCCTCTGGATGCCCAGGGTTTGCAAGGTCTTCTCAAGCCCTGCCGAAAAATCGAATTTCACACGCGGCAGTTTCACGTTCCCTTCTCTGTCTTTCATGGCGCTGACAGCGGCCTGCCAGTCCTTGCCACGGCCTTGTTTTGCCAGCCAGTCTTCCAGTTTC
This sequence comes from Burkholderiaceae bacterium, assembly GCA_031276435.1. GTDB lineage: Bacteria > Pseudomonadota > Gammaproteobacteria > Burkholderiales > Burkholderiaceae_C > Ottowia. Next base: position 9,276 of record JAISNB010000136.1, read on the forward strand.
AGTTCCGGTCTGGGCAGGAAAATGGTCATGACCAGATCATCGTCCCGATAAG
>JAISNB010000192.1 GCA_031276435.1 Burkholderiaceae bacterium
ACCTTGGGCGTGCCCCGGCAGGGGCGCAAGAAAGGGTACGGCGCAAAGCCATATGTGCCTCAAACCAAACCACCGGGCAGTGCCGCCGATTCAATCCGCATGGCGGCGGGGATTTCAGGTTCCATGGCGGCATCAGGCCACACTGGCGGTCACTTGGCCCGGCAACTCAAGCCAGGGGTTTGGTTACCGCATCAGGCCACACTGGCACTGGCCGCGGCTATTTTGGGCAGCGCCACCCATTGGTTGTCCAGCGCGCGCACGGCGATGCGCTGGCCGAAGGCTTGTTCCAGCGCGCGGTGGGTGGCGCTGGCGTTGCAGGGGCCGTGGTGCAGCAGGCGGCCTTCTTGCACGATGAGCAGGTCGTCGGCCAGCAGGGCCATGCTGATTTCGTGCAATACGCTGATGACGGCGCTGCCGCTGGCGACGCGCTCGCGCACGATGTCCAGCCAGTCAGCCTGGTGCGGTGGATCGAGGTGGGCGAGCGGTTCGTCCATGAGCAGCACCGGGCTTTGCACGGCCAGGGCGCGGGCCAGCAGGACGCGCTGGCGCTCGCCGCCAGAGAGTTCGCCCAGACGGCGCTGGCGCAGCGCCCAGACACGGGTTTGCCGCATGGCCTGGCAGACGGCGGCCAAGTCGGCTGGGGATGGCGCGGCCAGCCACGCCTGATGTGGCATGCGCCCGAGCATGACCACATCCAGCGCCAGCAAGTCGTCCGCCGCGCCTTCCATCTGGCCCAGCCAGGCGATCTGGCGCGCGCGCGCGGCGCGGGGCCATTGCGCCAGCGGACGGCCAAGCAGGCTGATTTGCCCATCGCATGGCAGCAGGCCGGCCAGCACGCGCAGCAAGGTGGATTTGCCCGCGCCGTTGGGGCCGACGATGGCGCTCCAGCGCCCGGCGGGCAGGCGCAGTTGCATGGCCTGCAAGATGCGCTGGCGGCCAATGGCGGCGCCCGCCAGATCGGCGCTGAGGGCCAGCGTGGCAGGGAAAGCGGCAGTGGCGTTGGCGCTCCTCATGCGCGCGCGCTCCAGCGGCTGGCGCGGTGCATCAGCCACAGCAGGTACAGGCCGCCAAATCCGGCGGTGAGTACGCCCACTGGCAGCTCTTGTGGCGCGATCAGGATGCGCGCGGCAATGTCGGCGGCCATGAGCAGCAGGCCGCCCGCCATGGCCGAGAGCAGCAGCAGCGGGCCATGCGTGCAGCGCGCCAAGCCGCGCACCAGATGCGGCGCGGCCAGCCCCACGAAGCCGATCAGGCCGGTTTGCGCCACGGCTGTGCCGGTGGCCAGCGCCAGCACACCGATGAGCAGCAGGCGCAGCGGCGCCAGCGGCAGGCCCAGGCTTTGCGCGGTGGCCTCGCCCAGGCTGAGCGCGTCCAGCGCGCGCGCCAGCGCCCAGGCGGCCAGCAGCAGCGGTGCCAGTACGCCCGCCATGACAGCGCAGGCCGTCCAGCCGACAAAGCCAGTGATGCCGAGCATGAAGCCCTGCAAGGCCTGCAACACATCGGGTTGCGCCAGCGTGAGCAGATCGCGCAGGGCGCCCAAGACATAGCCGACCACCACGCCAGCCAGCAGCAGGCGCAGCGTTTGCTGCGCGCCCTGCGCCAGCAGCAGTGCCAACAGCACGCCCAGCAGCGCGCCCGCAAAGGCCGCGCCAGTCAGGCCCAGCCGCGCCAGCGGCGGCGCGGTTGCCAGCGCCGCGCCGCTGCCGTCGGGGGCCATCAAGGCAAACGCCAGTGCCACGGCCAGCGCCGCGCCCGAGGCGCTGCCGAGCAAGAACGGATCGGCCAGCGGGTTGCGAAACAGCCCCTGCGCCACCGCGCCAGCCAGCCCCAGCAGCGCGCCAGCCAGCCAGGCGCCCAGTGTGCGCGGCAGGCGAATGTGCATGACGATTTGCCAGGCCGCGTCGTCCCGTCGCATTTGCCAAACGCTGTCCCAACCCGTGCTGCCCACGCTGGCCCCAAGCAAAACGCCCAGAGCGGCGGCCAGCAGCAGCGCGCTAGCCAGCAGCGTAGCGCGGCGGCGTGGTGGTGTTGCGAACGGTTCAGGCAAGGGCGGCGGGTTGCGGGTGTCAATCATGGGTGCGCGGCGCATCCGGCAAGGGCAAGGCGGGCATGGGCGTATTGGACAGCATTCAGCCAGCGGCAACAAACGGGCGTGGACGCGAATTACTGCAAACCCGTGGCGGGCAATGACGCTGGCGACGCGGCGGGTTGGCCCGCCAGATGCCGCGTGACGCATTGGGCAATCAGGCGCGTGGCCTCGCCCATGCGCGGGCCGGGGCGGATCAGGATGTCGCGCTCGTGCGCGTTGAAGATGCACACGCGCCCGTCGCGGATGGCCGCCAGAGTGTTCCAGCCGGGGCGGCTTGCCAGATCGGTCGCGCCATGCTGGCTGAGCATGATGAAATCCGGCGCGGCGCGCACCACCATTTCCGGATTGATTTTGGGAAACGACCCCAGATCGGCGGCGATGATGTTGACCAGCCCCAACTGCCGCAGCATCTGGCCAATGAAGCTGTCCTGCCCCGCAACGTAGGGACCGGGCGCGACTTCAAAATAAACCGTGCGCCCACGCGCGCTGGCGGGCATGGAGCGGGCGGCTTGGGTGGCTTGGTCGGAAATGCGCTGCATGAGCGCGTCGGCCCCGTCCACTTGCAGCGCCCGGGCCAGAACGCGCGCCACGCGGCCCACATCAGCGCCGGTGTGCGGCTCCAGCGCCAGCACTTTCAGGCCAAGCGCGCGCAAGCGCAAAGCGGCGCGCGATGAAGCGGCCAGCAGCACCAGATCGGGTTTGAGCGCGACGATGGCCTCGATGTTGGGATCCAGCCCGCCGCCCACGCGCGGCAAGGCGGCAATGCCCTCGGGCCAGTTGGAGTAGCGATCCACAGCCACCAGACGCTGGCAGGCGTCCAGCGCACATACGGTTTCGGTCAGCGACGGCAGCAGGCTCACAATGCGCTGCGGCGGCGCGTCGAACGCCACGCGCTGGCCCGTGTCGTCTTGCACCGCGTAGCCCGCGGCCTGGGCGCTCGCAAGCCAGAGTGCGCCAGCCAGCGCCAGCGCTCCGCGCCCTGCCAGCACGGCGGCCAGCCTTGCGGTTGCGATGGCAAAGCGCAAAAAGATCATGACGCCTTGAGTGTGAGCGGCAGACCGGCGGCCATGAAGGTGACGCGCGCGCAGACTTGCGCAACCCGCTGGTTGAGCGCGCCCAGCGCGTCGACGAAAGCGCGCGTGCTGCGGCCGAGCGGAACAACGCCAAGCCCGATTTCGTTGCTGACGAGCACGATTGGCCCCGGGCAGGCCTGAATGGCGCCGAGCAAATCGTCGGCCCGCGCCTGCCAGTTGGCGGCGGTTGCGGCGGCAAGCGCGCCATCGCCGCCGGGCATGCACAAGCCTGTGAGCCAGAGCGTGAGGCAATCGACCACGCGCAGGGTTTGCGCGCCGCCCGCTTGCGCGATGGCCGCTGGCAGATCGGGCGGCGCTTCCAGCGTTTGCAGGCCGGGCACGCGCGCCGAGCGTTCGCGCCGGTGGCGCTCGATGCGCGCGCGCATTTCGGCATCGTGTGCGTGCGCAGTGGCCAGCAGCACGGCGCGGTGCGCCGCGGACTGCGCCAGCCAGATGGCGGCCAGTTGCTCGGCGCGGCGCGACTTGCCGCTTTTCTGGCCGCCCAGAATGCACTCGCTGCGCGCCACGGTCAGCAGCGCCGCCGCCGCGCCTGGATCAACCGAAGGCAGGCAGCTTGTGGCAAGGCTGGTGGCAGCGGACATGGCTGGTGTTCGTTCAACATCAAGGGCGCGCGCGGGCAGGGACCTGGGCTTTTCAGTTGCGCGGCGTCCAGCGCACGCCCAGGTAAAAGGTGCGGCCAGGCTGTGCGTAGCCGCGGGCCAGTTCGTAGTCACGCCCACCCACGTTGTCCACGCGCGCCAGCAAATCCCACGCGCGCGCGATGGTGGCGCTGGCGTAGAGGTTGAGCAGCCCGTAGCCGCCCAGGACTGTGGTGTTGGCGGCGTTGTCGTAGCGGCGGCTGCTCAGTTGCCACTCTGCGCCCAGCGTCCAGATGCCAGCCACGCGGGTGTCGGCATTGAGTTTGAGTGTGCGCTGCGCGCGGCGCGCCAGCAGTTTGCCGGTGACGGCGTCGTGCGGTTTTTGCAAGTCCAGCGATGCGCCGATATTCACGCCCGCCACCTGGTGCGCGCCGCTGAAGGTGATGCCCTTGAGCACGGCGCGGCCTGTGTTTTCGTAGCAACCAAAGAGCGCGCCGCACGGGCCGGGCGCGCCAAAAGAGATGAGGCTGCGAATGTGGTTGCGCCAGGCGGTCACGTCAAACCGGCTCGCGCCGCGCGCCCAGTGCAGGCCCGCTTCCACGTTGCGGCCTTTTTCGGGCACGAGGCCGGGGTTGCCGTATTCAGAAAACCGCTGGTAGAGCGTGGGCACCCGAAACGATGTGCCCGCCGCCGCCGTCACGCGCCAGCCGGGCGCGAACGTGTAGCCGTAGGCCGCGCCGCCCGTGGTCTGGCCGCCAAATTCGCTGTCGCGGTCGTGGCGCACATTGACTTGCAGGCTGTGCGCGCCGCGCGTGTAGCCCCAGCCCAGGCCCAGCGCATTCTGGTGGCGGCCCTGATCGATGGGGTCGTTGCTCAGGTGGTCTTCGCGCCGCTCCAGCGTGGCTGTGAGCAGGTGCGCGCCCAGGCGCAGCTCGTTTTGCAGCAGCGCGTTGCGCAGCCGCGTTTTGGTCAGGTACGGCGAGGGCGTGGTTTCGTAACGCTGGCTGGATTCGCTCACGGACAGCCGCGTGCCATAGGCCGCGCTCCACTGCGCCGACCAAGTGGCCCCCAGCGTGCCCAGGCGGTTGAGCGTGTGGTCGTCCTCTGTGGAGCCATACCCGTCGTATTGCACGTTGTTGCGGCTGGTGGTGCCCGTCAGCTCGACCCGGTGCGCGGCGCTGATCTGGTAGCCCAGGCGCGTGCTGGCGGCGCTTTGGCGGTAGCCGTCGCGGTCAGGATTGCCGCTGTCCATGATGTTGTAGCCACGGCTCAAATCGCGCCCGGCGCTCAGCGAATAGTCAAAAGCCCCGCTCTGGCCGGAAAAGCCCGCCTCCAGCCGGGCCGCGCGACGGCTGCCCGCGCCCGCGCCCACATACGGCGTGAAAGTGCCTTCGCCCTTGCGCGTGAAAATCTGGATCACGCCCGCCACGGCGTCAGAGCCGTACACGGCAGCGGCGGGGCCGCGCACGATCTCAACGCGATCGACCTGCCCCAGCGCAATGGACTCCCACGGCGCGCCGCCCGTCGATTGCGTATCCACGCGAATGCCGTCGATGTACACGGCGGTAAAGCGCGCATCGGCCCCGCGCAAAAACAGGCTGCTGGTGGTGCCCGGCCCGCCGTTGCGCGACAGCGCCACACCCGCCTGGCGCTGGAGCAAATCGGTGATGTTGACCGCGCCGCTGGCCCGGATCTGCTCGCCATCGAGGATGGTCACATCGGCCAGCACATCGGTCAGTGGCTGGGCCACGCGCGTGGCTGTCACCACGGTTTCAGGCAGAGTATCGGCAGCAGTGGCATCGGCGGCATCCGCCGTAGCTTGCGCGCTGGCAAAGCCCTGCGTCAAAAGCAGGCAGGCAAGGCCCAATGGCCGGATGGACGGACGGGAAAAACAAAATTGAATTGACATGGCAAAGAGTCGCCTGGAAACAAAGCCCCGGCTGGCTTCCCCGCCAGCAAATGGAGCGATCTGGCAGCGCGCGCAACGCCCTTTTCTTGGCGCGGCGCGCGTCGCCGCCTTGTTGGCCGGTATCCGGGCTGGCGGAAAACACCTTCATGCGCCTCACCTTCCCAATTGCTTGTTCAAGGCAACCAGTGGCTTTGCCGAGGCAGGTGCGAGGGCCGCGGGCGCGCTGCACACAATCATCCGTGCAAACACCCGCCGCCTCATCCGCTTACCGTTGCGGGGGCAGCGCAGGTTGGGCATTGGCGCGCCCTGATCGGCGCGACGCCCTCCTGCTTCCCGTTGAACTGCGCTGCGTGTTGAACCACACAGGCGAGCACCAACAGGGCCGCATTGTAGTCAATGGCACACAAACCAGGCGCAAATTGCGTGCCGCAAAACCCGGCGCGCGGCCAGCAGCAAGCCCTACCGCCTACAATCCCCGCAAGGCAGACATCTTCCCGCGGCAGCGCAGCACCATCCACCCCAAAGCCATGTCCCAATCGCCCCTGATCGACCAAATCTCCGAACGCGTGGAACGCCTGCTGCTGCGCCAGGAAGAATTGCGCCGCACCAACGCACTGCTGACCCAACAGGTGCGCCAGCTCACCCACGAACGCGATAGCCTGCAATCGCGCCTGCTGGCCGCCCGCGCCCGCGTGGACGCCCTGATCGACCGGCTGCCGCCCGCCAGCGCCAGCATGGCTGGCGCAGACGCCACCACCACCCCACCCACCGCCGCAGCAGCACAAGGAAAAGCGCAATGAAACAGGTCGAAGTGCGCATCATGGGCCAAGGCTACCTGCTCGGCTGCGCCGAAGGCGGCGAAAACCGACTGCGCGACGCCGTATC
>JAISNB010000003.1 GCA_031276435.1 Burkholderiaceae bacterium
TCAGCAGCACCCATTCGATTTTGTACGCAGCGCCATCGAGCACGCCCGACTTGCGGATCAGCGCCGGAAACCCCGGGTCTTGGTAAGCGATGACCAGGCGGGCATTCTTGAGTTCGGGCTGTTGCTGCGCCAGCGCGATGGCGGGCGAGAGGGCAATGGCGAGGAGCGCGGCAATGCCAGCGCGCAAGAGTTTCTTGATTGACATGGTGTGTGTGGATATGGGGTTGGTGGGGTTAACGAAAAAAGTTTGAGGGGGCGAAGTGGCGTGGCAACCATTCATGCGGCGCTTGATGTTGTCAGTTGCCGTCTTTTACGGCACTGGCCAGATCGATCGCTTTCTGCGCCGCGTTGAACTGCGGGTCGTACCCGATGCGCACATCGACCTTTTTCTTGATGGCCCGGCCGTCGAACAGGATGTCGGCAATCTTCTGCTCTTGTGCGAGCAACTCTGTGTCAAATTTGACGAAGCTGCCGCCGCGCACCTCGTACTCGAAGGCTGCTCTTTCGTCGGTGATCTTCAGCGATGATTTCAGTACGTCGATGACCACGGCCTTGTTCGATCTGTGCCAGGCCCAGTAGCCCGACAGCCTGCCAAAGTAGTCCTGCAACGCGGCCACCTTGAGCGGGTCTTTCAATACTTTAGACGTCGCAGTCCAGACACTCATGGCCGGAATTCCGGTGTCCCGGTCTGTCAACAGGATGCGGCCTGCGCCCGACCGGATGCTCGTCAGCACCGGCCCGAGTCCGCCCGCGTAGACGTCGACCCGCCCGGCGTTGAAGCCCGCAGCAGCAGCAGGGGAATCATTGAACTTGACCGGTTCGATCTGTTTTTCCGTCAGGCCTGCCTGCACCAGCGTGGCCAGGTATTGGGCATGGTTGACACCACCGTAGTTGTAACCAAACTTCTTGCCCTGGATGTCCTGCACGCTGGAGATGTTTGCACTCGTCCTGACCGCCGTGGTGAGCCGCGGAAATGCTCTGGAATGGGCGTTGCGCCAACCCGCGACGATGCGCAGCGGCGCGTTCTCTGGCGTCCACGCGGTGGGCGCGTTGGCCTGTTCGAGGGTCAGGGAGGTATCGCCCATGTGCCCCAGATCGATGTTGCCCGCATACAGGGCCGAAAGATTTGCCGCCGGGCCGTTCAGCAGCACCCATTCGACCGTGTACGCAGCGCCGTCCAGCACGCCCGACTTGCGGATCAGCGCCGGAAACGCCGGGTCTTGGTAGGAAATAACCAGGCGGGCATTCTTGAGTTCGGGCTGTTGCTGCGCCAGCGCGATGGCGGGCGAGAGGGCAATGGCAAGCGCGGCAATGCCAGCGTGCAAGAGTTGATGGATCGACATTATGGTGTGGGTGGATGGGTGAAAAGTCCCCTGGCTGAATCTCAGTTGCCGTCTTTCACAGGCACCGGCCAGATCGCTTTTTGCGCCGAGTTGAATTGCGGGTCGTACCCGATGCGCACGTCGACCTTTTTCCTGATGGCCTGACCGTCGAACAGGATGTCGGCAACCCTTTGCTCTTGTGCGAGCAACTCTGCGTCAAATTTGACAAAGCTGCCGCTGCGCACCTCGTACTCGAAGGCGGCTCTTTCGTCGGTGATCTTCAAGGATGTTTTCAGTACATCGATGACCGTTGCCTTGTTCGCGTTGTGCCAGGCCCAATAGCCTGACAGCCTGCCAAAGTAATCCTGCAACGCGGCCACCTTGAGCGGGTTTTTCAGTGTTTTCGATGTCGCGGCCCAGATGCCCATTGACGGAATCCCGGTGTCCAGTTCTGTCAACAGGACGCGGCCTGCGCCCGACCGGATGCTCGACAACACCGGCCCGGGTGCGCCCGCGTAGACATCGACCCGCCCGGCGTTGAAGCCTGCCGCCGATGTGGCACCATCCGTGAAATTGACTGGCTCGATCTGCTTTTCCGTCAAGCCAGCCCGCACCAGCGTGGCCAGATACTGGGCATGGTTGTTACCGCCGTGGTTGTAGCCAAATTTCCGTCCCTTGATGTCTTGCACGCTGGAGATGTTCGCGCTTGTCCTGACCGCCGTGACGCTGTGCGGGAATGTCCGGGAATGGGCGCTGCGCCAACCCGCGACGGCGCGCAGCGGTACGTTTTGCAGCGTCCACGCGGTGGGCGCGTTGGCCTGCTCGATGATCATGGATGCATCGCCCAGATGCCCCAGATCGATGTTGCCCGCATGCAGGGCCGAAAGATTCGCTGTCGGGCCGGTCAGCAGCACCCATTCGATTTTGTACGCAGCACCATCGAGCACGCCCGACTTGCGGATCAGCGCCGGAAACCCCGGGTCTTGGTAAGCGATGACCAGGCGGGCATTCTTGAGTTCGGGCTGCGCCGTCTGCCCTATGGCAGGCAAGAAGGCGATGGCAAGGAGCGCAGCGATGCCAGCGCGCAAAAGTTTCTTGATTGACATGGTGTATGAGTGCAAGGTTGGGGTTGAAGAAAAAACTCAGTTCATGCTTAGCGAGAACTGTTCCAGCAGTTCTCGCTTGAGGATGTTGAATTCCGGCGAAGTCACATCGCGTTCGCGCGCAAGCGCAACGCGGGTTTCGTGGCAGATTTGGCCCCGCGACAGGATCACGATGCGGTCGGCCAGGATCAGCGCCTCGTCCAGGTCGTGGGTCACAATCACGATGCCGAATTGGTACTTGGCCCACAGCCCCAGGACAAGGCTTTGCATGCTGCGGCGGGTAAAGGCGTCCAGCGCGCTGAACGGCTCGTCGAGCAGCATCAGCTCGGGGCGCCGGTACAGCGCCCGCGCCACGGCCACGCGCTGCGCCTGACCGCCCGACAGGCTGACGGGCCAACTGTCGAGCTTGTCCTGCAAGCCCACGTCTTGCAGCGCCGCGCGGGCCAGTTCCAAGGCGCCGGGCTTGTGGGCGTCATCGAGCAGCACGTTCTTCCACACGCGCAGCGCCTGAATCAGGCGCGGCTCCTGGAACATGACCGTACTGCTTGGCGAGACCTCGGCGCGGCCGCCGCTGGCCGACTCCAACCCCGCCAGTACGCGCAGCAGCGTTGTCTTGCCGGTGCCAGAGGGGCCGACCAGCGCCACGATTTCGCCCTGGCGGATGTCGAGGTCAACCCCGTCGAGCACGGTGTTGGTTCCGTAACGCTTGGTAATGCCCGTCAGTCGCGCGACCAGCGGCGGGGGGTGCGCTGCAATGTCTGGCGGCGGCGCGACGGAATCCGGGGGCAGGGCCGCGGCCTGAATGCTTGCTTCAGCCATGCGCGGAGCCTCGCCACGCCAAAGCCCTGCGCTCGATTTCCCGCAGCGTGATGTCCACCACGATGCCGAGCACCGCATAAACAAGGATGCCCGCAATGATGATGTCGGTGCGCTGGAACTGGTTGGCGTTGTTGAGGATGAAGCCGATGCCCGCATTGGCGTTGATCTGCTCGGCCGCCACCAGCGCCAGCAGGGCCGCCGCCGCCGAGTAGCGCACGCCGACCAGAACCCCGGGTGTGGCGGTCGGCAGGATGATGAGCCTGATCTGGTGCGCCCGCGACAGGCGGAACGACTGCCCCAGCTCCAGCAGCTTGGCGTCGATGCCGCGAATGGCGTGGTAGACGCTCAGGTACATCGGCGTGATGGAGGCCATGGCGATGAGGGCGACTTTGGACAGTTCCCCGATGCCCAGCCACACCACGAAAATGGGCACGAGGGCGATGAACGGCGTTGTGCGCAGCATCTGCAGCACCGCGTCGTAGCCGCGCTCGGCCGTCTTGTTCAGCCCGGCGGCCACCCCCAGCAGCAGGCCCGTGCTGCCGCCGATGAGCAGGCCGCTGACGGCCCGCGACAACGATGCCTGCAAGGCCACTTGCAAATCGCCCGCGCTCCAGAGTTCTCCATAGGCGCGCAGCACCCGCGCTGGCGATGGCAGGGCAAACTCGTTGATCAGGCCCAGCGATGTGACAGCCAGCCACAGCAACAGCAGAGCCACGGGCAAGGCGGCACGCGCGACAGTCTCGCCCGCAAACGAACGGTGCGGGCTGGCGGCCTTGCTGGCGGCGTGCGCAAAGTCGCGCAGCACCATCGGGGTGCTGGTCACTGCCCCAGCGGGGCGGAGATAGCCGGTTGCGGCCGCCGCTGAATCCAGCGTTGCGGCGGCGGCTTGCTTGATCTGCATGGCATGTTTCCTTTCAATGCTCGGCCAGGTGTCGCGCTGGGCGCTGCGTCAGGCTTTGCGCACGGGCGCGGGGCGCGCCAGGCCAAAGTGCTCGCGCAGTGTTGTGCCCGTGTAGTGCGTGCGGAAGATGCCTTTTTTGCGCAGCAGCGGCACGACCTGTTCAACAAAGTCCTCAAGGCCAGAGGGCAGCACGTCGGGCATCAGGTTGAAGCCGTCTGCCGCGCCGCTGCGGAACCAGTCTTCAATCGAGTCGGCAATGGCTTGCGGCGTGCCGACGATGATGCGGTGGTTGGTGCCGCCGCCGCCCTGCGCGCGGATGAGCTGGCGCAGCGTGAGCTTGTCGCGCCGCGCTCTTGTCAGTGCCTCGCGGGCAAAGGTCTGGCTGCCGTCGGCGGGCACGCTCAGACTTTCGGGCAGGGGCGCGTCCGGATCCAGATGCGACAAGTCGGTTTGCAGCAGGCCTTCCAGCCAATCGATGCCCTGCTCCAGGGAGGGGATTTGCGCCAGCGCCTCTTCGCGCCGCCGGGCCTCTTCGTCGGTGCTGCCGATGATGGTGACCAAGCCGGGCAGGATCAGGATGTCTTGCGGCCTGCGCCCGAATGCGGCTGCCCGCGCGCGCAGCCGTTCTCCGTAGGTCGCTGCTGAATCCCGCGTGTGGGCGACGACGAATACCCCATCGGCATGGCGCGCCGCGAGTTCAAGCCCGTCGTCCGAGCCGCCCGCCTGAATGACCACGGGACGCCCCTGGGGCGAGCGCGGCACGTTCAAAGGCCCCTGCACCGTGAAGAATTTGCCGCGGTGATGAATGGCGTGCACGCGGGCGGGATCGACGAACACGCCGCTTTGCGGGTCGGCGACCAGCGCGTCGTCGTCCCAACTGTCCCAGAGCGCGCCCAGCACATCGGCAAATTCAATCGCGCGCTCGTAGCGCAGCGCGTGCGCAATGGGCGCGTCCAGCCCGAAGTTGACAGCCGATCCCTTGTCGGCAGAGGTCACGATGTTGATGCCGATCTTGCCCGCGCTCACATGGTCCAGCGTCGCGAAACGGCGCGCAATGTTGTAAGGTTCATTGAACGATGACGAGACCGTGCCAATCAGCCCGATGTGCCGGGTGGCGGCGGCAATCGCGGTGAGCACCACCGTAGGCTCCAGCGCCTGAAAGGGTCGGAACTCATGCCGGGAGATGGCGGGACGGTCGGCCAGAAAGATGGCATCGAAAGTGCCTTCTTCAGCCAGCCGCGCCACGCGCGTGAAGTAGCCGATGTCGATGAATGCCTTGGGGTCGTTGCCCGGCCAGCGCCAGGCGGCGGCATGCGTGCCCGCGTTCAGGAAGTTCAGGTTCAGGTGGAGTTGGCGGTTGTTGTGAGTCATGGCTTGCGG
>JAISNB010000024.1 GCA_031276435.1 Burkholderiaceae bacterium
CAATCCATATAGACACAAGACTTATTTTTTCATCGCCAAAGGGTATTGGACAGGCCCTGCCCGCATGGCCAGAATGGGCTGCGTGCGGCTCCAGTGTGTTGGGGCGGCGTGCAAGAACAAGAGACGCGCATGACCTATTTATTGAGCCTGCTGGACAAAAGCCCTGTTGCCGAGGGTGAATCGGCTGAGAGCGCCTTGGCGCGCACCGTGAATCTGGCGCGCCAGGCCGAAGCATGGGGCTACCACCGCTACTGGCTGGCCGAGCATCACAACAATACCCAACTGGCCTGTCCCACGCCAGAGATTCTGGCGGCCTACATTCTGGCTGGCACGCGCCGCATTCGTGTGGGCGCGGGTGGCGTCATGTTGCAGCATTACAGCCCCTACAAAGTAGCCGAAAACGTCAATTTGCTGGCGGCGCTGGCGCCAGGCAGGGTGGATATCGGAATTGGCAAGGCACCGGGTGGTTTGCCGCTGTCTACCAAAGCCCTGCAAGCCGGCAGGGATCCCAATCTCAGGCTGGATTTTGAACACCTGATCGGGCAGTTGAACAGCTACCTGCAATCGAGCGCCGCGCCACCGGTCGCGAGCGCCACAGGGGAAGAGGCGCCTGGATTTGGCGCCCAATTGCAAGTCACACCCCGACCAGCCCGCGGCGCCACAGCCTTTTTGCTTGGGGCCAGCGTGGCCAGTGCCGATCTGGCCGTCAAGCTGAACTGGGATTTCGTCTACGCCGCCCACATCAACGGCGATGAAGCCGCTTGGCAAAGCACCCTGGCCCATTACGCCAGGATTTCCGGCAGCAAACCGCCCATACTGGCGGTGTCTGTCGTGGTGGCCGATACGGCGCAAGAGGCCGCGCAATTGGCCCAGGGTTTCGAGCGGTTTCAGGTGCAAGTGGGCGACGGCCAGCCCGTGACCGTGGGCAGTCTGAAACAGGCGCAGGAATTTGTGCGCCAGGCCGGTGGCGGCACGCACAAAATTACGGAGCGCGAGGCTTGCATCATCCACGGCACCAGCGAGCAGGTGCATGCGCGGCTGGCCCAGTTGCAGGCGCTGTACGGCGTGCGGGAATTTGTGATTGACAACCCGCTGCCAACGGGCAGGCAGCGGGTGCGTTCTATCGAGCTGTTGGCGCGGGGATTGCGGGAGGTTGCGGCAAGTGAGTGAAGCCGCCATTCGCGTGGCGACATCTGACGATGCCGCGGCTTTTCTGCCCGTTTTGCGCCAGGCCTATGCGCCATTGGTGCGCATGGGCTTTCACTTCACCGCTACGCGCGTTGGCCTGGATGAGGTGCGTGAGGCGCTGCGCAAACAGAGCACTTTTTTGCTGGAACGCACAGAAACCAGTGGCAGCAGGAAGATTCTGGCAAGCGCCACGGTGCGCTTTCCGTGGCTGGCAGGCGAGCGGCACTATGCGCCGTACCCGTGCATCCGCTGGGTGTTCGTTGTGCCCGACGCGCAAGGCCAGGGGTTGGCGCACCGCATGCTTGACCATGTGGAAGATGGCTTTCTGCGCCAGCAAATCAAGGCGCCCGCGGTGTATCTGGGCACGGCTTCGCGGCATCCCTGGTTGCCGGGCCTGTACGAACGCAGAGGCTATGAACCGTTTCACCACAACGTCAATCCCCTGGGCATTCCCCTGGTGTGGTTGCGCAAGGTGCTGATACCGGATTTGTACGCGGCGCTGGAGTCGCCGCGTGAATGGACTCGGGATTTTCCCGGGGCGGCTTAGGTCGGGCTTTGGCCGCGCGCAGCCAAGCCCGGGAATCGTGCTTTTGCCGACGCGCGCGCACCCTTATTTTTTGGGCAGTCCCGGCGGATTGGTGCGTGAGGCCGCAACCGCTTCCGCTGTCAGGCCCCAGCGGGCCAGCACTTTGCCATAGTTGCCGTTCTGGATTTGGGCATTGAAGGCCGCCGTTATGGCGGGCGCCAGCCCGGTGCCTTTGCGGGTTGCCACGCCGATTTCCGCGTTTTCCGGCCAGCCGCCGGAGAAGGTGCCAACCTGGCGGGTCTTGCGCTCTCTGGCGGCCTGGAATGCCGAGGTGGCATTGGGGCCAAAGTAGGCATCGGCGCGGCCTGCTTGCAGCGCCAGATCGCGGATGGCGTCGTCATCGTGGTACTGCAATTCGGTGTCGGCCAGGCCTTTGGCCTTGTTTTGCCCGATCCAGTTCAGCAGCACTTTCTCCTGGTTGGTGCCGGAGAACACAATGACCCTCAGTCCGGCGATGTCTTCGGGGTTGCTGATTTTCTGGATCTTGCTGCCCAGTGGCACATAAAAGCCCAGCAGGTCGGCGCGGTAGCTGGAAAAGTCGAACTTTTCCTTGCGCTCTTCGGTGATGGTGATGTTGTGAATAACGGCGTCGTACTTGCCAGACGACAGCCCCAGAGGCCAATCGGCCCAGACGGTGGGCACCAGCACCAGTTCCAGCCCCAGGCTGTCGGCCAGCAGTTGGGCCACGTCGGGTTCCGCACCAATCGGTGTTTTGGAATCAGATGCATACACCGCATAAGGCAGGCGGTTGGGAATGGATGCCACGGTCAGCTTGCCGGGCGTGACGAATGGGTAGCCCCTGGGAATCAGGGCGGCAGCCGAGGCAACCTTGCCGACCCGCACGCGGCCCGCTTGCGCCGGGCTGAGGTCTACTTGCAGTGGCGCTGCGGTTTGCTGCGACCAGCAGGGCAAGGCCAGCGTGGCACTTGCCAGCGCAATGACGCCGAGGTGTTGAATGAAAGTGCGTTTGGTAAACATGGTTTGTTTTTCCTTGGTTATGAAATTTGTAATCCCGTCATGGGGTGGTGGTTGCCGAAGGGCGCGCGGTTATGGTTGCCTCGGCTGCCGGGGCGGCGCGCGCTTGAACAGCGGTGGCAACTGGCTTGATGCTGAGGAGCGTGCGATGGGGAAGTGGCCTCCAGCCGATGCGGGGCGCAATGCGCTGGCGGAAATCGCCCAGGATTTGCTGGTATTGCGCCAGCGTGAATTCGTAGGGCAACTCCAGCCGCAGTTCGCTCACCTCGCCCAGCACGGCATCGGCATGCAGGCGCTCCAGGATTTCGTCGCTGCTGCCCACCAGGTCACGGCTGAACAATGTTCGGCGCGGGCCTTGCGGCGCCAGCGTGCGCTCGTGACGACTGGCCGCGTAGTCGCGGTATTGCTGGCGCGTGGCGGCATCGGCGCTGTCCGTGGGCACAATGACCCGACCCGCCGCCACGCGCGTCGTGGTCAGGCCGTTGGGCAGCGCGTTGCGGTAGGCCTGCAACTGGGCGCGCTGGGCATCGAAAAAGTCATCCGACACATCGCCGCAGGTCAGACTGCCAAGCATCAGGTTCAGCCCGCTCTGGCCTGCCCATGTGGTCGATCGCAACGAGCCAGCGCCATACCAGACGCGCTGGCGCAGACCGGGGGCAAAGGGTTGCAGGCGCGCCCGTTGCTGATTGCCCGGCGACATGACAAACACCGCACCGTCGCCCAGATAACGGCCTTCCAGGTTGTGCAGAAAACGTTCCACGCGGGCGTAGGAGAAATCAAAGCTTTGCCAATCGCCATCGAATACCAGCGGCGCGAGCAGTTCGGCATGCGGCGGCGGACCTGTGCTGACGCCAATGTTCAGGCGTCCACCCGACAAGGCATCCAGCAGGGAAAGGTCTTCGGCCAGACGAAAAGGGCTTTCACAGCCAAGCTGGATGACCGCCGAACCCAGTTCAATGCGCCGCGTGCGCTGGCTGGCCGCGGCCAGAAATACGGCGGCGGAAGATACGCCATGCTCCAGATGGCGCTGGCGCACCCAGGCACTGTCAAAACCCAGGGTTTCGCCGGTTTCGAAAAGGCGCAAGGCATCTTCCAGACCCGCGCGCGGGTCGTCGTCCGGGTAATTGCCGGGGGTCAAAAAACCAATGTGGGAGATGGCGAGCGCGCACATGAACGGGGGTTTTGTCTGGCCTCAGTTTGCTGCTTCTTCAATACTTGGGCAGGCCGGGCGGATTGGTTTCGGATCGGGGCAGGGCTTCTGCCTGCAGTTGCCAGCGCGCCAGCACCTTGGCATAGGTGCCATCGGCGATCAGGCCATTGGTGGCTTTGGTGAGCGCGGCGGCCAAACCCGAGCCTTTGCGGGTGGCGACAGCCACGTCGGAGCGTTCCGGCCAGCCTGCCGAGAGTGTGCCCACGCGCTTGATGTTCCGGTCGCGCGCGGCAATGAACACCAGTTGCGCATGCGGCTGCACCATCACATCGGCGCGGCCAGAAGCCAGCGCGACCAGGCGCTGCGCTTCATCGTCGTAGTACTGCAATTCGATGGGCTTGCGGCCAGCCGCTTCGTTGAGCTTGCTCCAGGCCAGCAGAATGCGTTCCTGATTGGTGCCCGCGCCGACAATGATTTTCAGGCCCGCCGCATCCCGGGGTTCGGCAATCCGGTCGATGCCGCTGTCGGCCTTGACGAAAAAGCCATGCAGGCCCTGGCGGTAGGTGGAGAAGTCAAACTTCTCCTTGCGCTGCTCGGTGACGCCGACATTGGAGATCACTGCATCAAACCGCCCTGAAACCAGGCCCAGCGGCCAATCCGCCCAGGCGACCGGGATCAGCACCAGTTCCAGTCCCAGGCTGTCGGCCACGGCATAGGCGTAGTCCGGATCGGCGCCCACCACGGTTTTGGCATCGGTGGCGTAGGTGGCCAACGGTGGCCCGCCTGGATTTACCGCCACGGTGAATTTTCCGGGTGTGACAAACCTGAAATTGGCCGGAATGGCGGCAATGGCTTCGGCGTTGGGCTTGGCGCGCACGCGGCCCGTTTGTTCGGGGCTGAGGTCAAAGCCCTCTACGGTGGCGGCCTGTGCCAGGCCCAGTGTGGCGCAGGCTGCGGCGCTTGCCAGTGCGCGGCACAGGCGTTTGAAGGGGCGCGCGAAACGGATTGGGGTCGGGGTGCTCATGGTGTGGCGGCCTTTTTCATGGGGGGCATGGTTCAACAAGGAGGGCGGGGTGCTGGGGCAGGAGCAAGCGGGCGGGCGGCCCGATTCAAAGCACCTTTTGCAAAAAGTCCGCCGTGCGGGGGTGGTCGGGTTTGCTGAAAATCTTCCCGGGCGTGCCTTTTTCCAGAATGCGACCGTTTTCCATAAAGACGATGGTGTCGGCCACTTCGCGGGCGAAGCCGATTTCATGGGTGACCACAATCAGCGTGGTGCCAGAGCGGGCCAGTTCCTTGATGACATTGAGCACTTCGCTCACCAGTTCAGGGTCGAGCGCGGAGGTGGGTTCGTCAAACAGCAACACTTTTGGGCGCAAGGCCAGCGCGCGGGCAATGGCAATGCGCTGCTGCTGGCCGCCCGAAAGCTGGCGCGGATAGGCCCGCTCGCGGTCGGCCAAGCCCACGCGCGCCAGCAGATCGCGCGCTTGCGATTCGGCCTCGGCCCTGGGCGTGCCACGCACGGAAATGGGCGCTTCAACAATGTTTTCCAGCACCGTCAGGTGCGGAAACAGGTTGAAGCTCTGGAACACCATGCCCACTTCCACACGCTGGGCCAGAATGTCTTTTTCTTTCAGTTCATAGAGCGTGTCGCCCGCCTGGCGGTAGCCAACCAAGTGGTCGTCAATGGCAATCAGCCCCTGATCCACACGTTCGAGGTGGTTGATGCTGCGCAGCAGGGTGGATTTGCCCGAGCCGGAGGCGCCCAGAATCACCGTGACGCTGCTGGCGGGGAAATCGATGGAAATATTGTCCAGCACCTTGTTTGCGCCAAAGGATTTGGAGACGCCATGCAAACGCACATGGGCACCCTGCGCGCGCAGAAATGGCAAGGGCGTGGCCGTTGCCGCGGCAGTGGCGCTTTGCAATGCCGAGGTGGCCGCAGGCGGGTGGCTGGGCCGCAGCCACGCCACAAGGGGATCAAGAATGCCGGGCGGGCGGTTGCGCAGCGCGCCTTTGGAAAAATACCGCTCGATGAAGTACTGTGCAATCGACAGTGCGGTGAGTATGATCAGGTACCACACGGTTGCCACCATCAGCAGTGGAATCACTTCCAGATTGCGGCGGTAAATGATTTGCACGGTGTAGAACAGCTCGGGCAACGCCAGAATGTAGACCTGCGAGGTGCCTTTTGCCAGACCGATGATTTCGTTGAACGCGGTGGGCAAAATGGAGCGCATGGCTTGTGGCAGCACAATGCGCGAGAACTGGCGGCGGTGCGACAGGCCCAGCGCCGATGCGGCTTCCAACTGGCCCTGATCGACCGACAGAATGCCGCCGCGCACGATTTCGGCGGAAAACGCGGCCTGGTTCAGCGTCAAGCCAATGATGGCTGCGAAAAACGGTGTGATGAGCTGGGTGGTGTTCCATCTGAAGAAATGGATGCCGGTGTAGGGTACGCCGATGGTGATGTATTCGTACAGGTAGCCCAGGTTGTTGATGAGCAGCAGCAGCACGATCAGCGGAATGGAGCGAAAGATCCAGATGAAGGTCCACGACACGCCTGCCAGCAATGGCGAGCGTGACACCCGGGCCAGCGCCAGAAAAGTGCCCAGCGTAAAGCCGAAAAGCGTGCCCAGCAGCGTCAGCAGCAGCGTGCGGCCAAGACCGACCAGCACGGCCTTGTCGAAAAACCATTCGGCGAACACGTTCCAGCCCCAGCGTTCGTTGAGCAGCATGGAGTGCAGCGTGGCGGCGATGACGGCAATGGCAAAAACGGTGCCGATTTTGCGTCCCGGGTAGCGCGCCGGGACAACGCGCAGTTTGGATACATCGTCCAGCGATTGGCGCCCAACATCCCGCGCGGGCACGGCGGCGTTGCCTGCCAAAGTGCTGCTGGCGGTGGTGTTCATGGCCCGCTCTCCGGGGTCAAAAAATGCTCCCGCGCTTGCCGCTTCGCGGCGGCATTGCTCCCCAGGCTGCCGCGCTCTGGCAGCAACCCGTGCCCTGGCGCGATGCAAAAGAGTTCGTCCGTCATGGCGCGAGCCTTACCTTAAACAGGCGCCGGTTGACTTTGCGCGGCATAGCGGCTGGTTTTGCAGGGCAGTCCCAGGTTTTCGCGCAGCGTCCGGCCTTGCAGGACAGGGCTGAAGTAACCGCGCGCCTGCAAAAGCGGCAGGATCAGTTCGATAAAGTCCGCCAGACCTTCGCGGATGACGGGAAAACTCAGGATGTAGCCATCGGCAGCGCCAGCATCTCTCCAGGCAATCAGGGTGTTGGCGACTTTCTCGGCGCTGCCCACGAACGGGGTGCGCGGGGTGGCCGCTTCCAGTGCCGCTTCGCGCAGGGTTTGCTTTTTCTCGGCAGCCGTGCGTTTGATGTGGTCGGTGGTGGAGCGGAAACTGTTGCGGCCAATTTCCCCCAGTTCGGGGAAGGGGGCGTCCAGCCGGTAGCCGGTGAAGTCGTGGTGGTCGAAATAACGGCCCAGATAGCGCAGCGCGTCCTCGATGTCCACCAGGGCGCGGATGGCCTGGTATTTTTCTTCCGCTTCGGCTTCGGTACGGCCTGTGACGATGCCCGCGCCCGGGTAAATGCCCACGGAGTTTGCCGCGCGCCCGTGTGCTGTGGCACGCTTGCGCACGCGCTCTCTGAATTGCACGCCTTCTTGCACCGCGGTGGCATGGGTGAATACGGCGTCGGCATGCTGACCGGCCAGGTCGATGCCATCGTCAGATGATCCCGCCTGGAATATCACGGGCTGGCCCTGTGGTGAGCGTTGGATGTTGAGCGGCCCTTCCACCTGAAAGTATTCGCCTTTGTGACCCAGCGCATGCAGCTTTGCCGGGTCAAAAAACTGGCCGGTTGCGCGGTCGCGCACAAAGGCGTCGTCGTCCCACGAGTCCCACAAACCTTTGGCCACTTCCAGATATTCGCGGGCAATCCGGTAACGCTCGGGATGGGGCGGGTGCTGGACTGCCTGGCTGCGGCCAAAATTGAGCGCCGAACCTTCCAGCGGCGAGGTGACCACGTTCCACCCCGCCCGCCCGCCGCTGATCAAATCCAGCGAGGCAAACTGGCGGGCCACCGTGAAGGGATCGCTGTAGGTGGTGGAGACCGTGCCTGCCAGCCCGATGCGGCTGGTCACCGTAGCCAGCGCCGAGAGAATGGTCAGCGGCTCAAAGCGGTTCAGGTGGATCGGAATGGTTTTGGCATTGATGTACAGGCCATCGGCCACAAACGCAAAGGCGATGCCAGCGGCCTCGGCCTTCTGGATGGTTTCAATGTAGTAACGCAGGTTGACGCTGGCGTCTGCCAGGCTGGCCGGGTGCCGCCAGGAGTTCATGTGGCTGCCGGGGCCTTGCAGCATGATGCCAAAAGGTATGTGCTTGTGGTTGGGCATAAGGTTTGTCGGCAATGCCACGGTGATCGGGTCGGGGTTTGCCGCGAATTGCGGCGTTTTTCAATTCAATGGATTGAATGCTAGACAACAGCATTTCAAAACCAAACGAATAAAAATGAATTAGCAAATGGACATATGCAAATGCCACAAACGCCGCGCGGCATCGGGCCGCAGTGGCAGGCTGCGCGTTTGTGGTTTGATGAAAGCGCGAATGCGGCGCGATTGCCAGTTCTGTGCAATTCACACAGGTGAGCGGATGCGGTGGCGGGGATTGAGCGCCGCCGGTTTTATTTGGCCTGCGGCGCTTCGACGACCGGGCTACGGCACGCTGGCGCGCAAAAAAGAAAAGCTACAAAATCAATAGCAAGCTGGCTGCTTGCGCGGGCGCAAAGCGGCTAGGGGTTTTCAGCGGCGGCTGGCTTTGTTGCGGGTGGCGCGACGTCGCTGCCCGCGGCGCCGGGTTCGGCCACGAAGCCGATGCGGTTCAGCCCGGCTTTCTGGGCTTCGCCCATGACTTCGACCACGCGGCCATAGGGCACGCTCTGGTCGGCGCGCAGTTGCACTTCGGTTTCGGGGTTGTCGCGGGCCGCTTGTTGCAGGGCGGCGGCCAGTTCTTCGCGCGTGACGGGTTTGTCGTTGAAGTAGGCCATGCCCGTTTTGTCGACCACCAGGGTGACGAAGCGGGGCGGTTCGGTGTTTTTGGCGGCGTCGGTTTTGGGCAGATCGAGCCGGATGGCACTGGTCAGCAGCGGCGCGGTGATGATGAAGATGACCAGCAGCACCAGCATGACATCGACCAGCGGCGTGACGTTGATGTCGCTCATGGGCGCGTTGCCGCCGCCGCTTTTGCTGGCGCGCCCGAATCGTCCGAATGCCATGGTGGGTGCTGCCTTACCTGCTGGCCGAAGGGGGCGGCGGAGGCGTCGTGGCCAGCAGTTCGCGCAAATCGCGCGCAAAGCCTTCCAGATCGACTTCGATGCGGCTGACCACGCGGCCATACCAGTTGTAGGCCAGTACGGCGGGGATGGCTACGGCCAGGCCGGCGGCGGTCATGATGAGCGCCTCGCCCACGGGGCCGGCGACTTTGTCGATGGACAGTTGGCCCGCCGTGGCGATGCCGGTGAGCGCGTGGTAGATGCCCCACACGGTGCCCAGAAGGCCGACAAAGGGCGCCGTGGCGCCCACGGTGGCCAGCAGCACTTGCCCGAAGTACAGGCGGCGCAGTACGCCGTGCAGGGCTTCGCGCAGCAGGCGGGTGAGTTGCTGTCCGCGCTCGCCCGCGCTGGCCAAGGTGCCGGGGGCTGTGGTTTGCGCGGCTTGCACCAGCGGGTAGACCAGCGCGCTCCTGTCCAGCGCGGCCACGCGCCGAGTGGCCTCATCCAGCGAGGGCGCTTGCCAAAAGCCAGCCACGCTGCGCTCGATCTGTCTGGCGGCGCCGCGCAGCATGAGCAGTTTGTAGAGAATAACCACCCAGCTGAAGATGGACATGAGCAGCAGCACAAGCGCCACGGCCTTGCCGATGACATCGCTTTGCGTGAAAAGGTGTTGAAGGTTCATGGGGCGTCAAGAGGTGGGGTCAGAGAGGTGGTCCTTGTTTTCCCCGGCCATGCCGCGTGCGTGCGTGCGTGCGCTCAACGCAGGCCGAGCACGTCGAACATGTCGAACAGGCCGTTTTTTTGTTGCGCCAGAAAGCGCACGGCGCGCAGGCTGCCTTGCGCGTAACCGGCGCGGCTGGACGATTTGTGGCTGATTTCGATGCGCTCGCCCGTGCCCGCGAAGAGGACGGTGTGATCGCCCACGATGTCGCCGCCGCGAATGGTGGCAAAGCCTATGGCGCCGCTGGCGCGCTCGCCCGTGTGGCCCACGCGCTCGTAGATGGCGCAGTCTTCCAGTTTGTGGCCCAGCGCCTGGGCAATGACTTCGCCCATTTTCAGCGCCGTGCCGCTGGGCGCGTCGACCTTGTTGCGGTGGTGCGCCTCGATGATTTCGATGTCGTAGCCGCCAGAAAGCGCGGCAGCGGCCATCTCCAGCAACTTGAAGGTGACGTTGACGCCCACGCTCATGTTGGGGGCCATGACGATGGGAATGTCCTGCGCGGCGGCGGCAATTTCGGCTTTTTGCGCGGGCGCAAATCCCGTGGTGCCAATGACCAGCGCCACACCTTTGCGGCGGCAGGCGGCCAGGTGCGCCAGCGTGGCCTCGGGCCGGGTGAAGTCGATCAGCGCCTGCGCGCCAGCCAGGCCGTCGTCGAGCGACGCGGTGACCGCGCAGCCACTGCGCTGGCCCAGAAATGCGCCCGCGTCCTGACCGAGCACAGGGCTACCCGCGCGGTCGAGCGCGCCAGCCAGATGGCAATCGCTGGCCGCCAGCACGGCCTCGATCAGCATTTGCCCCATGCGGCCACTGGCGCCCGCAATGGCAACGGCGTGCGCGGCGGTGGCGCAAGAAGAAGGCGCGGCGGCATTCATGGCAATGGGTGTCGTCCTGTGCGTTTGCCCCGGGGCGGCTCAGTTGCCGCCGCTTTCCAGCGGCGGGTATTGGCCAGCGCGCGCGGGGGCGGCGGCGGCCGCGCCGCCATCGTCAGCAGCGCCACCTTCTTGCGGCACAGCGGGCAGCGGGTAGCGGGCCAGTTGTTCTTCGGTGGCTTCAAGCACGGGCGCTCTGGATTTGCCAGCGGCGCCTTGGCTGTCGATGCGTTCGACAAATTCGTTTTCGCCCGGCATGTCGTCGCCATCGAAACGATCCAGCGCGTCATCCCTGAAATACACGGTCAGCCGGAAGTGCTGCGGCTCGATGCCCTGGCGCTTGAGCATGAAAACGTAGTCCCAGCGATCACTGTGGAACACGCTGGCAACCAGGGGTGTGCCCAGAATGTCGCGCACCTGCAGCCGCGTCATGCCGGGCCGCAGCGCCGCCACCTGCTCTCTGGATACGAAATTGCCCTGCACCACTTCGGGCTTGTACAGGGTGATGGCGTCGGCCATGCCGCGCGTTGCGCTGTCCACACTGCCGCAACCGGCCAGCGTGGCAAGCAGCGCCAGCGCCAGTGCGCCAGCAGGCAGGCCGCGCGGCGCGCGGCGCGCAGCCTGCAATGGCGGGTCAGAATGCATGGCAAACAAGGCAGGAAGTGACACAAGAATCCACTGGCGACAAACGGGTTTTCGATTGTAGCGGCCCCGCTGAAATGGCTGCGCCCTGCTGGCGCCGCGCGCGCCGTATGTGGCTGGCTCAGCGCGGGCACAATGGCATCATTGCCCCATGGCCGTGGCAAAGCGCGCGGTGTGCGCCAGCCATTTTTCTGTTACCTTCCGGGAGCGACCAGGACGCCTTGCCATGAACAACGTTGACGAACTCAAGAACACGGGCCTGAAGGCCACTTTGCCACGGCTGAAAATTCTGGACATTTTCCAGAAGAGCCAGCAGCGGCACATGACGGCTGAAGATGTCTTCAAGCAACTGCTGCTCGAAAACTCTGACATTGGCCTGGCCACGGTGTACCGCGTGCTCATGCAGTTCGAGCAGGCGGGCATCCTCAAACGCAACCATTTCGAGACCGGCAAGGCCATCTACGAGCTTGACGCCGATTCCCACCACGACCACCTCATATGCGTCAGTTGTGGCCGGGTCGAGGAGTTTTTTGACGCCGACATCGAGCGCCGCCAGCGCAGCATCGCCAAGGAATACGGTTGGGTGCTGGAAGACCACGCCATGTCTTTGTATGGCCGCTGCGCCAACTGCCAGAGCCAGAAAAAACCGCCGCGCGGCGGAGGTGGCGGCGGCTAAAGCGCCGCGGGCGCGGGTTGCAAGCCGTCGCCAGTGGCGGCCTGCGGGCTTGGCACAAAGCCGTAGCGCGCTGGCAAATCAGCCGCGCACGCCGTCGTTACAGCGCCCGCAGCGCGCGCAGCACATCGGCTGCGCTGAGCACCTCGCTGAGCACTTGGTGGCTGCCATCGGGCGCGATCAGCAGATACACCGGCACGCCGCTGCGCCCCAGCCGGTTCAGCTCGGCGGAAATGGCGGCATCCTGGCGCGTCCAGTCGGCGCGAAAAGTTTGCACGCCCCGCGCGTCCATGGCTTGCAGCACCTCTTTGCTGGACAGCGTGGTTTTCTTGTTGTACTGGCAGGTCACGCACCAGGCCGCCGTGAAATCCACAAACACCGGCTTGTCTTGCGCCAGCGCCTCTTGCACCGCCTGCTGCGACCACGCCCGCCAACGGCCCGCCGCGTCGCCCGTGGCCGCTGCCGGGGCCGGATGGTCACCGATGTTGTCGCCCCAGACGCCGCCCAGAAAAGCGATGCAAGCGGCGGCGACAAGGCCCATCGCCCAACGCGCGCGCCCGGCCAGGCTGAGCGCCCACAGCAGCATGCCCAGCAGCACCAGCAGGGCCAGCAACGTGGCTGCGCCATCGATCCCGCTTTGCTGGCCGAGCACCCACACCAGCCAGACCGTGGTGCCAAACATGGGGAAAGCCATGGCTTTGCGGAACACATCCAGCCACGGCCCCGCTCTGGGCAGGCAGCGCGCCACCTGCGGTATCCACGCGGCCAGCGCATACGGCAGCGCCATGCCCACGCCCAGCGCCACAAAAACGCCCAGGGCCTGCGCGGCGGGCAGCGCAATGGTCAGCCCCACCGACGCGCCCATGAACGGCGCAGTGCATGGCGACGCAATGGCAACGGCCAGCACGCCCGACAGCAATGCGTCCGCCGCCGGATGGCGGGCCTGCAAACTGGCGACGCCAGTGGGCAGCCAGCGGCCAAACTCGAACAGGCCCGCCAGATTCAAACCCAGCACCGTAAACAGCGCGGCCAGCGCCGCCACCACCCAGGGCGACTGCAACTGAAAGCCCCACCCCAATTGCCCGCCCGCAGCGCGCAGCAGCAGCAGCAGCGCCCCGAGCGCCACAAACGACAGCACCACCCCCGCGCTGTAGGCCATGGCGCAAACCCGGCGCGCGCGCGCATCTTGCGCGTGGCGCGCAAAGCCCAGCACCTTGATCGACAGCACCGGAAACACGCACGGCATGAGGTTGAGCGCCATGCCCCCCAGCAGCGCGCCCAGCAGCGCCAGTGGCCACGCCGCGGCGGGCAAAGTGGCCGCCACCACCGACGCGCCTTGCGCCGCCGCGCTGGCGGCATTGGCGTTGGCTTGCAGCGCGGCCTCCAGCGCGGGCGACACACTGGCCGCCTGCGCCACGGCGGGCCACGCGCCGCTGACGGCCACCTCGGCGCGCCAGGCCTGATCGCCTGCCACCAGCACAAAAGGCAAAACCGCGGGGCTGGCCTGGCGCTCTGGCGCCACGGGCCAATCGGCCGTCCACACCGCGCCGTCCCACTGCTGGCGCCAGGTGTGCCCGGTCAATGCCTGCCCGGCGGCGGCAGGTTCGGCGGCATTGAGCAGCACGCCCGGCGTTTCCGCAAAAAGCGCCAGATCGCGGCCTTGCAAGGCCTGCGGCAAACCGGCAATGCGCACGGCAAGGCGCTGCCCGTTGGCGCTGACTTGTGCCTGCTGCTGCGCCGCGCCATCCAATGGCTGCGGCTGCGCGCGCAAGGCGGCCTCGAACGCCGCGCCGTGCAAAGCGGTCGAACTTTGCAGCGGCAGCTTGAGCGCGAACTCGCCCGTCTGCGGAATACACTCCACGCGGCACACCAGCCAATTGGCCCTCAGTTTGATCTCCATCCCGTCGGCAAAAGGCCCCGGCTGATAGTCGGGCGCAACGGTCAGCGGCACCGGCAACAACACCGTCCCCTCGTAACCGTAATTGACCAGCGTCCCTACCGGAATGCGCCTGGGCGGCGGCCAAACCACATCGCCCGCCTGCACACCCGGCGGCAAATCCCAATACAACTCCGTGGGCAAACCGGAATCGCCCGAATTCTTCCAGTACGTGTGCCAACCCGGCTGATGCGCAAGCTCCAGCCCCACCCACACCGGCTGCTGCTGGCGCGCGGCGGCATCGCCCTGGCGGGCCACCGGCACGCCCTGCGGCGCGTGCGCCAGCAACCGCGCGCGCACTTGCGGCGTCTGCACCACCGAAGAAGGCGCCGCCGCGCCCAGCATCCGGACGCCACCCTCCTGCGCCATCACCGCCACCAGCGGCGCGCAACCCGCCAGAAAAAACAGCAAACGCCGCCCGACGCGGCACCAATCTTTCAACATCTTTTGCAATTTCAAACAACCAGTTCAGTGAGCCAGCCAGCCCGGCGCAAATTCTCTTTTGCAAACCAAGCCTGCCGCCGGGCACATTCTGTATCAAAATAACCGGCTTGCCGCGCCGCCCGGCGCAAACCCCGGTTTTGCACACCCGAACCCGCTGGCTTTTTCCTCGTGCCACCAGAACCCGCATCCACCGCAGCGCCCCAAAAACCAGCGCGCGCGCAATCGCCATGGATTCCGCTGCCAGCCCGGCTGACACTGGTGACCGTACTGGCCCTGGGCCTGATGGCCGCCGTCACCTGGCTGACGCTGTCGATCCAGATGCAGGGACAAGACCGCCGCGCGCTGCAAGAGCGCATGACGGCGGCGCAAAAACTGCTCATGCAAGTGGACGGCGCGGGTAACCTGGCGCACCTGCCCCTGCGCCTTGAAGCCGAATTTGGCCGCGACACGCGCCTGGCCATCCTGGTGCAAGGCGCTTTCGGCCAGGTGCTCTACCAGCAGCAAATCGCGTCTGGCGCGCCCGGCGTTCCGGACGCCAGGGGCTTGAGCAACCAGGGCCTGCTGGCGCTGCGCACCTGGAACGACGGACACCGCCTGTGGCGCGGCATTGTCGCGCCCGTGCAAACCCAGATGACCGGCGCGGCCCCGCTGGGCATGGTCATGGCGCTGGACGTGACGGCGCAGCAGCGTTTCATGAACAGCCTGGCTCTGACACTGACCGCCTACGTGCTGCTGGCCGCGCTGGCCTGCGCGCTGGCCTTCATCTGGCTGCTGCGTCGTTCAGAGGTCAAGCTCCGAATGTGAGCCAAGGCGCGCCAGCACGAGGCGGCGCGGATTCTCTGCATGCCGATAGATCAGCACCAGATCGGGCCGGACATGGCAGTCCCGGTAGGCTTTCCAGTTGCCGGTGAGCGCATGATCGTGGTACTTCGCGGGCAACGGCCTATCGCCCGCCAGCGCCGCAATAACCTGTTTCAGAGCGGTGTCAAGAATGGCGCGATGCGCGCCCTTGGACTCTCGCTTGAAATCCCGCCTGAAAGCAGTCGTAACCTCAATCTTGCGCATGCAAGTGGGCGAACAGGTCCTCGACGGAATCAAACTGCTGCAGGTCGCCACGCTCGATTTCGGCAAAGGCCGCGAGCGTTTCGGCGTTGGGCTGGAACAGCTCCAAAGGAATGCGCTTGTCTTGCGCAATGCGGGTCATGAGAACGCGCACAACGTCGCTCACGGTCAAGCCAGAGGCCTGAATCACCGCGTTCGCAACATCTTGAATTTCGCCCGGCACGCGAGCTTGAACCACGCGACTGACAGCCATGATTGCTCCTTGCTATGCGTTTCAGTGTGCCACAAACGCGCATGAGCCGCAGCGCCCTTGACCAGCCCTCACTGGCTGCTGCGCTGCCAGCGTCGCCCGCAATGCCGCAACGCGCAGGGGTGAGGGTGCCACAGAAGGGCCAATCAACACAGCCCAATGACCAATCCCGAACAAAAGCCTGCTTTTTGTGGAGAATACGGAACGGCCACCAGATGCCATCACCTTGCTTTCAGCAACCCAAGGGAGAATCCATGCGACCAAACATTGCCATCCTCGCCGCGTGCGGCGCCATCGCGCTGACCGCTTGCGGCAGCAAGACCGACGCCAACGAAAAGAACTTCAGCGCGGCGCTGACCCAGTATTTCGACAAAAAGGGCGACCTGTGCCTGAGTCTTGGCGAGAAATGGCCAATTGACTTGACCGAGACGGACTTTAGCAGCAAGTCTTCGTACGGACAAGCCAACCAGATGGCCGTGCTCGAAGCCGCTGGACTGGTCAAGAGCGAGGACGCCGAGCGGGATATTGTGGACATGTTCACGGACAAGCCCACGGGCAGCAAAATAAAACTCAAACGCTACACACTGACCGACGCGGCCAAGCCGTTCGTGCAGGAAAGAAAGATTTCTTATGTCCGCGATGAGAAACAGCCCGACCTTTGCTGGGGCAAGAAGGTGCTGGACAAGGTTGTGAAGTGGGAAGGCCCGTTCAAGCTCGGCGACTATCAGGAAGTAGGCGTTACCTACACTTACAAGATCACTGACATGGCCGACTGGGCCAAAAAGCCGGAAATACAAGCCGCTTTCCCGTATACGCTGAAGCGCGATCTCGACGGCGTGGGCAAGCAGTCCCAACACGCCGTCAAGCTGACCAGCGAGGGATGGGAAGCCTTGGGACTGGACACAGACTGAACTGAAAATGCCGCACCCGCAAGCTGTTGCCGCCGCCGCAAAAAGCCCTAAGATGCCGCCATGAGCACTCATCCCCCCTTGCGCACACGCCAGTGGTCTGATTTGACGACCACCGATTTCGCGCGTCTGGACATCGATCGCGTGATTGCCGTGCTGCCCCTTGGCGCGACCGAGCAGCACGGCCCGCACTTGCCGCTGTCGGTCGATGGCAATCTGGCGCATGGCATTCTGGCCGAGGCCAGCAAGCACCTGCCTGCCGATCTGCCCGCGCTGTTTCTGCCGGTGCAGCGCGTCGGCTTCAGCCCGGAGCACACCGCCTTTTGGGGCACGTTAAGCCTCAAGGCCGAAACCGTGATCCGGCTATGGACCGACATTGCCGAAAGCGTGAGCGCCAGCGGCGTCAAAAAGCTGTTGCTGTTCAACACCCACGGCGGCAACGCGGCACTGCTGGATGTGGTGGCGCGCGATTTGCGCCAGCGCCTGAATCTGCTGGTCTACAGTTGCAGTTGGTTCAATTTGCCCCTGCTGGACGCGCAGGGCAAGGATGTGATGCAGCGCATCGCCCCTGAAGAGCAACGCTTTGGCGTGCATGGCGGGCAGGTGGAGACGGCCATGATGCTGGCCATCAAACCCCGGCTGGTGCGCATCAGCCGCGCGGCAGCGTTTGAATCTGCCGCGCAAGAGAGGGCGCGCGATTTTCCGCTGCTGGGCAATGGCAAAAGCGCCAAACTGGCCTGGGCCGCGCAAGATCTCAACCTGGCTGGCGCGGCGGGCAACGCCGCCGCCGCCACGGTAGAAGACGGCTGCGCCCTGATCGACGCCGCCGGGCGGGCGCTGGCCCAACTGCTGCGCGAGATGGATCGATTGCCCCCCACCACGCTGCGCGAGTACAAGCCGCCGCGCGCGCCGCTCAAGGCCGCTGCCGCCCCGGCGCGAGCCGGGCACGCCACGGAAGATTGAGAACCCGCCTGCCTTGCCCGCCCCCTGTTTTTCTGAAATCCGCGCGCGAGGCGCAATGGCCCCAGAGCCATTGCCCCGCCGCACGCCTGCAACCTGTTGCCCATCGCCATGAACACTGCCAACACCACCACCCGCCGCCGCTTCAATGCCCGCCTGCTTGCCGCTTTTTCCGCCAGCCTTGGCGCTGCCGCCACCGCCACCTGGCCCCTGACGGCGCGGGCAGCCGCAAAACCCATCCACCTGCTGGTGGGCTTTGCGCCCGGCGGCGGCACCGACGTGGTGGCCCGGCTGCTGGCCGAGCGCATGCAGCAAATCCTTGGACAGCCCGTGGTGGTCGAAAACCGCCCCGGCGCGGGCGGCCAGATTGCCGCGCAGGCGCTCAAGGCCGCCGCGCCCGACGGGTTGACACTGTTCATCTCGCACGACCACACCATCTCCATCCTGCCGCTGGTCGTCAGGAACCCGGGCTTTGATCCCGCGCGCGACTTTGCCTCGGTCGGCGGCTTCGCCACCTTTGCCAACACCTTTGCCGTACCGGCATCCACGCCCGCGCGCAGCATGGACGAATACATCGCCTGGGTGAAAGCGCGCGGCAACCAGGGCAACGTGGGCATTCCAGCACCCGCCTCGGTGCCCGAGTTCCTGGTCAAGGTGCTGGCCGAAAAATACAAACTCGATCTGGTGGCCGCGCCCTACCGGGGCAGCGCGCCCATGCTGGCCGACATGATGGGCGGCCAGCTTGACGCGGGCGTGGGCGCTGTCCCCGAATTCCTGGAATACCAGCGCGCGGGCAAACTGCGCATTCTGGCGACCATTGGCGCCAGACGCCAGCCCCTGCTGCCGCAAGTGCCCACCTTCGACGAGCTGGGCCTCAATGACTTTG
The DNA here is from genome assembly GCA_031276435.1 of Burkholderiaceae bacterium. Taxonomy (GTDB): domain Bacteria; phylum Pseudomonadota; class Gammaproteobacteria; order Burkholderiales; family Burkholderiaceae_C; genus Ottowia. Next base: position 18,522 of record JAISNB010000024.1, read on the forward strand.
CTGAACTGCCCTACTACGGCATTTACGCCCCCGCCGGAACGCCACCGGCCACCCTGCAACGGCTGGCTCAGGCCTTGTCCAGGGCCATTGCGGAGCCAGCCACGCGCCAGCGCCTGACCGAACTGGGCCTGACGGTAGAGGACATCAGCGCCGCAAAACTCGACAGCCGCGCCCGCGCCTACGAAAAAACCTGGGCCGCCATCATCCAGCGCAGCGGCTTTCAGCCGCAGTAGTCCTGGGCGCGGGCGGTACCAAGCACTTGGTTGCCACCGACCGGATTGCCGCCGCCCCGATTGGGGCCAGTCAATAGCCCGCTTCTTTCTGGTGCCTGAAGGCCAGGACATACACTGCATCGTCGGCCAGCTCGTGGCGATACAGGGCCACATAGCCAGAATTCCCGAAGGCAATCACCAGTTCGCGCAACTCGGGCAAATCCGGGAGCGGGCAGCCAATGTCAGGGGCCGTTTCGAGCCGCAGCAATTGCCGCTCGATGGCCTGGCTGGCGCGTTGGGCGGCTTCGGGTGCCTTCGCGGTCAGGAACCGGCGGCAACGTTCCAGGCCTTTTACTGCGCCTTCAGTGACGATGACTTGTGGCACTCTGGCGCCTTCTCGTCATGCGCGCCGCCCCAGGTGCTCAGCCAGCCGCGAACTTCCTGATTGGTCAGGTGGCGGCCTGTCTCTTTGTAGGCCGTCCAGGACGCCAGGGCTTCTTGCGTGAAGCGCGCGCGCGCCTCTTCGCGCTCGACATACTGCTGGATGGCTTCGAGCATGATCCAGTGCGGCGAGCGGCGGCGCTGGCTGGCAATGTGCTGGACGCGGGTTTTCAGCGCCTCATCAATCCTGAGAGTTGCCATGGCGGAGAACTTTTGGGCACGTGGTCACAGCGTCTGATGATAATGCAGCGGCTTTCAGCCGCAGTAGTCCTGGGTGCGGGCGGGGGAATCGCCCGGCTCTTTTGGGGTGTAAGGCGCTCAGGCGTCTTGCCTGGAAGCGGCCTCTGGCACTGGCCGGCCCAACACCTTGCGCGCGGCGTAGTACACAACGAGCGCGGCATTCTTGGCGCCCAGAACCCCATAAACCCAGGCCTTCTGCCAACGGTGCTGCACCACAAAGACATGCAAATGCCAGTTGGGTCTTTTCCGGATCGAGCGCCCGCTGTGAATCAGCATGAATGCCTGGGCGTCGCCCACCGACTCGCGCGCCAGGCGTTCGGCTTCGGCGAGAAAGAAGGCCATCAGGTCAGCCGCCGCTGGCTGCCCGGCGGCCGCTTCGTGACAAAGAATGAAGCAATGCTTCAGAAGCGGAAGCTCATACTGCACCAGAAGGCACGAACGCTCGGCATACCCGACGGGTTTCAGGACTTTGTGGTTGAGCATGAAGCGTGGCATGGCGCGGGCACCTGAACACACGGGGCAAGCCGCGATTGTCACAGAAAGATTCATGGCGGCTTCGGGCCAGTCAGGGCAGACGTCTTGCCATTGCGCGCTAGGCGCGGCAAGAGCGTGTGCAGGCAGCGCGCCGCATTGTGTTTCCGTCATTGCGAGCAGCGTTGCGACGTGGCAATCAATCCATGGCGCACAAGCCGGAACGCCGCAGCAAGCAGGCTGCGGGAATGCCCTCTGGATTGCCACTGGCCCCGTGGCCCTCGCAATGGCAAGAGGATGGGGCAGTGCCACATTGACCGGGACGCTCCCCACATACCCAAAGGCCCGCGCACAAGGCACAATTGCAATGCGCCTGCCATCCAGGGCGCGACTTCATCCGCCTTACAGGAGACAGAAAATGCTCTACAAATTCAAATCCCAGGTTGCCGCCGAAGTCATCATGCTCCAGCCCGATGCCGAGGCGCTGCTCAAAATCATCGGCAAACAGCCGGGCGATCGCGGCATCATCACCGTCGAACAAATAGCCGACGCCGTGGCTGCGCTGCGCAAAGCCATCGCCGACCTTGAGGCCGCCTCTGCCGCCGCCGCGCAAAACCCCGACAAAAAAGCCATCGACGCCGTGGGCGACGATGCCGTCACACTCAAGCGCCGCGCCGCGCCGTTCATCGACCTGCTCGAACGCAGCCTTGACGCTGGCAAAGACGTGGTCTGGGGCGTTTGAACCGACGCGCGTACCCCAAAGCGGCGCGCCAGCGGCCTCAAACGCAACAGCCGCAGCGCCCGCTTGCCGCTGCCGCCTTCTTCCTTTATGAATCAGCCACTGCCTCGCTTTCGCCGTGCCCCGCCGCCTGACGCGGCCGCTGGCGCTGGCGCAGCGGCATCGTCACAGCATGGCTTGGTGCGCCTGAACAAACGCATGGCCGATCTTGGCCTGGCCTCGCGCCGCGAAGCCGACGAATGGATTGCCCGCGGTTGGGTGCGCGTCAATGGCCAGCCCGCGCAAATGGGCCAGCGCGTAGCGCCACAAGATGACATCCAGATCGACCACGCCGCCCAAGGCCAGCAGGCGCGGCGCGTCACCGTGCTGCTGCACAAGCCGGTGGGCTACGTCAGCGGCCAGGCCGAAGACGGCCACCAGCCCGCCGCCCGCTTGTTCGAGCCGCGCAACCACTGGCGTGGCGACGCCAGCCGCACCCGCTTTACTCCGGCCCAGCGCAAGGGGCTGGCGCCCGCGGGTCGGCTGGACATCGACTCCACCGGCCTGCTCGTACTCACGCAAGACGGGCGCATCGCGCGCCAATTGATCGGCGAAAACTCGGCCATCGAAAAAGAATACCTCGTGCGCGTGCGACTTGAGGGCATCACCCGCAACGTACAGGCCGCGCTGCCCGCCCAGCAACTCGCGCGCCTGCGCCATGGCCTGAGCCTGGACGGCCAGGCGCTGCGGCCCGCGCAGGTCGACTGGCAAAACCCCGAGCAACTGCGCTTTGTGCTCACCGAAGGCAAAAAACGCCAGATTCGGCGCATGTGCGAAATGGTCGGCCTGGCCGTTACCGGCCTCAAGCGCGTGCGCATCGGCCACATCACACTGGGACAACTGCCCGTCGGCCAGTGGCGCTATCTGGGTGAGCGCGAATTGTTTTAGAACCGGCTGCTTTTTTGGAGTTTGCGGTGGTTTCAGGATTTCCCGCACACAGTGCTCAAGCCGTGTGTCCAGGTATGTAGCTACCTCGGGCATGGCGTTTTTGTGGGTCAGGGCATCGCTTGAAAACGGTGCTTCAGATCGCGCTTTGCCAAAGCAGTCGGGAGCACGGTTATCCAGCAAGCACTGGCTGTGGCGGGTGTACCCAAGCGACAATACGCATGCGCCAGCGCGCCGCATTGATGATGCGCGCGGCGGTTTTTTCTGCCCACCGCTGCCCCATGCCGCTTTGCAAGGTTTGCCCGTGAATACGCAAAACACCTGGT
>JAISNB010000039.1 GCA_031276435.1 Burkholderiaceae bacterium
CGACTGGTCCATCGACGCGCCTGAACACACCAGCAGCCTCGCCGCCGACGCGCTGGCCTTCGTGCGCCCGAGCGACCTGGTTGTGACGCGCCATGCCGCTGGCGCGCCCGGCCTGGCAACGCGGATCGACCGCGCGCTGGTCGTCGGCTCGCTCGCGCGGCTGGACCTGATCCCCCAGAACGGCCCCGTCGGCCAAATCATCGAAGCGCACCTGCCCGCCGACGAATACCGCGCCCTGGGCCTGAAAGAAGGCGACCCCGTACTCGTCTCGCCGCGCAAAGCCCGCGTCTTTCTGGAAACCGCCGAAGACCCCGCGGCCTTGATTTGAGGCACGCCCTGCTCTGTTCAAGCGTGGGGCAGGAAAAGGCAAGTGGCGTAACCATTTGTTCCCGACCCTTACATAGAGACCGGATGCACAGGTAACCCTCCTTGTTCGTTGGCATCGCTCCCACTTCGTCGTCATTGCGAGGAGCGCAGCGACGCGGCAATCCATAAAGCGATTCGATTTCTCGCAATGACGAGAGCGTTTGAGTACAACGCTGACCCAAGCGCCGCGCTTTGCATGGGAGCCTCCCCTTTCCCAACCCCTTGCCCAAGGTGGCGAGGGCAATTCATTGACTCCCTGTCTGTGCGCAATACCCCGTTCAGCGCGGCGCGGGCACGGTGGTGGCAGTGGTGGCGGCCACCTGATCGATCCAGCCAGCGATTTCGCGCACGAGCCGGTTTGAGGCTTCTGACAGGGCGCGCGCGCCGCCAGCCGCATCGGACGTGGCTGCTGGCTGGCGCGCTTCGAATGTGCGCTGGCCCAGCAGGCGGGCGCTGCCGCGCGCCTGTGGCGCGATGGCTGTCGCGCGCAGGCGCACGATGCCTTCGCTTTGTGCCTCGGCGCCAAAGAGTTGGCTGAATTCGTCCAGTTCCAGCCGCAACTCGATTGGCGCCAGGTTTTCGCCCACGCCAACCACAGGGCGGCTTTGCGCCAGATGCTGGCGCAGGCGCTGGCCCAGCATTTGCGCTGGCGGCATGCTCCAGCGCGCCAGCGCGTAGGGGCGCGGCTGGCGTGCGCCGTCAGCATAGGCCAGCCGATACAGCATGGCCGTGCCTTGCAGCGCGGCAGGCGATTCCACCCAGGCCAGCGCCACGGCGGCTTGGCGCTGCGCGGCCTGCGACGGCGCCGCATCTGTCGCCGCTGCGGCTGCTGCGGCGGCATCGGCCTCGAACAGTCCGAGGTCGTAGGGCGCGGGCCGTTGCGGTTTGTCGGGCATGGGCAGGGCGCAGCCTGCCGCCAGCAGGCACGCGGCGGTCAAGCTGATGAACGGGATGAAGCGCGCGCGGAGCGCGGCGGCGGCAGTGGCAGTTGCGGTTGCGGTGGTTTTCATGGCTTTTGTTCTGGCAAGGCGGCCTCGGGATGGGGCGCGAATCCCGGTTCGCCGGGGCCGGGGGGGATGGGGCCGTTGCCAAAGAGCAGGGATTGGGGCGTGTCGCCAATGATGCCTGCCGCGCGGTCGACGCGGCGCGCGGCGTGACTGACGTCGCGGGTCATGGCCTGAATGCCGGGCAGGGTGGTTGCGCCGAAGCGGCTGACGCTGCCATCGACTTGCGCCAGCACGCCATCGGCTTGGCTTTTGAGGCCGTTGATGGCGGCGCGCGCGTCTGTGGCGGCTTCTTGTACCGATGCCAGCGTGGCCGTGGCCTGATCAATCATTTGGGGGATGTTTGTTTTGCCGGGCGTCAACTGGGCTTTCAGGATGGCGTCCGCGTTTTGTGCCATTTGGCTGATGTTGCTGGCCGCGCTGTTCAATTCCTTGAGCGTGCTGGTCAGGACGGCCTGGTTTTCGTCGCCCAATAGCTGGTTGACGTGATCGACGGTCTGGTCGAGTTTGCCGATCAGCATTTGCGCCTGGTCTGTCAGGCGGCCCAGGAAGTTGGCGCGGATGGGGATGCGCGGCGGCCCGCCTTCAAATGGCGGCAGGGGGGCGGTTGAGGAGCCATCGTCGTCCAGTTGCACGAACGACAGGCCGGTGACGCCCTGGTAGGCCAGCGATGCGAATGTGGATGCCGTCACGGGCGCGTTCTTGTCGATGGCAACGGTGATCAGCACGTTGCCGCGCGTGCCGGGATCGAAGCTGATGGCCGTGACTTTGCCCACCGCGACGCCCTTGAAGCGCACGGCCGCCTGCGGTTGCAAGCCGCTGACGGCATCGCGCGAGGAGAGCTGGTAGACCACGGTGCTGGCCGTATCCCGCAACAGCCACGCGGCCAGGCCAGCGAGCAGCGCGGTCATTGCCAGCACAAACAAACCGGCGGCCAGTGCGTGTGCTTTGTTTTCCATGCCTTATTGTCCTTTCACGGTTGCGGGGGGGGGGTGAGCAGCGCCATGGCGCGCCTGCCGCGCTCGCCAAGGAAGAAGTGCTCGATAAAGGGGTGTTTGAACGCCAGCACCTCAGGCACCGGCGCGTTGATGATGACGCGCTGATCGGCCAGTACGGCCACGCGGGTGGACAGGGCAAACAGCGTGTCCAGATCGTGTGTGACCATGACCACGGTCAGGCCCAGTTCCTGGCGCAGCGACGACAGCAGCGCGCAAAAGGCGTCCGAGGCGTCCGGATCCAGCCCCGCCGTGGGTTCGTCCAGCAGCAGCAGGGGCGGATCCATGACCAGCGCGCGCGCCAGCGCCACGCGCTTGATCATGCCGCCCGAGAGTTCCGCCGGCATTTTGTGCGCGTCATCCGCCTTCAGCCCCACCAGCAGCAGTTTGAGCAGCGCCGCCTCGCGCGCCAGCGCAAGCGGCAGGGCGCGCGTCTCGCGCAGCGCAAAGGCAATGTTGTCGAGCACGCTGAAGGCCGAAAACAGCGCCCCTTGCTGAAACAGCATGCCCACGCGCGCGGCCGCGCCGGGCGCGGACAGCTCGCCCGCAGGCCGACCCAGCACGCTCACTTGCCCGCGCGCGGGCGCATTCAGCCCCAGCAGCGTGCGCAGCAGCACGGTTTTGCCCGTGCCAGAGCCGCCCACCAGCGTCAGCGCCTCGCCGCGCAGCACGCTCAAATCCAGATTCTTGTGCACCACCACTTCGCCGCCACCGCCGCCGCCCGCGGCGGGGAAAACGCTCCACAGCCCGCGCACTTCGATCACGGGCTGCGCCGCGGCGCCGTCGGGCGTTGCATTTGCTGGCGTTGCCAAAGGCGGGGCATCCATACAGCGCGTGCTCACAGGCCAATCGATTTGAAGATCACGGCAAACAGCGCGTCGATCAGGATCACCGCCGTAATGGCCGCCACCACCGACGCCGTGGTGCCATGGCCCAGGCTTTCGGTATTGGGTTTGACCCGCAAGCCGTAGTGGCAGCCAATCAGCGCCACCGCAACGCCAAACACCGCCGACTTGCCCACCGCCAGATACAGGTTTTCCACCCGCACAGCCTTGGGCAGCATCTCGGCAAAAAAGGCGGGCGAAATGTCCAGCGTCAGATTGGCGGCCACCACGCCGCCAAGCAGTGCGGCCAGCGATGTCCACACGGCAATCAGCGGCATGGAGATGGCCAGCGCCAGCGCCCGCGGCATGACCAGGCGGTATCCCGGCGCGATGCCAAGCACGCGCATGGCGTCCAGCTCTTCGGTCACGCGCATCACGCCGATTTGCGCCGTAATGGCCGATCCGGAGCGCCCCGCCACCAAAATCGCGCCCAACAGCGGCCCCAGCTCGCGAATCAGCGCCAGCCCGAGAATGTTGACAATGAACGCTTCGGCGCCAAACTGGCGCAGCAACTGGCTCATCAGATAGGCCAGCACCACGCCAATCAAAAAACCCACCAGCGCCGTAATGGGCAGGGCCTGCGCGCCAATGCGGTACAGGTGCCCCGAAAAATCGCGCCACGGCCCTTCGCGCGGCGCACGCGCCAGACGCAAAATGTCCAGCAGCAATTGCCCGGTCAGGATGGTGAAGTCGCGCATCTGCCCGAGCGCGGCCAGCACCCACGCGCCCAGACTGTCCACGCCCCTGAGCCACGCGGGGCTGGATTTGCGGGGCGGCAGGCTTTGCGGCAGGCGCGTCAGCCGCGCGAAGATGGCGCGCTGGTCGTCGCTGGCCTGCAAGCGCGCGGGCAGATGCCGTCCCCAATGCTCCCACAGGGTGAGCGCGCCCAGATGGTCGAGCGCCGTCACCTGACGCAAATCCCAAGGCTGATCGACCGCGCCAGAGGCGGCCAAAGCTGCCGTCACCTGACGCCAGACGCGCCGACGGGTCAACTGCGCGGCCGTCCAGTCGCCTTCGGGCGTCAGCGCGGCGCCAGACAGGCCCAGGCGCGGTAGGCGTTGGGGCGATGAAAAAGAATGGGCCAAAATCACAATGCCTGCATCAAAACACTGCGCGCCGCAGCAAATAACGCGATGGTAGCGCCCCTTGCGCGCGCCCCAGAAAGCGCGCCCGCGTCCGCGAGAAACAGCGCCCGCCCAACGGCTTGCGGCCAGGCCCGGACAAGGGGCACAAGGGCTGTGGCATCATCGCGGCCAGCCAATCCTTGCCGCTGCCTCTGTCTGACCACAACTTGCCGCATGACTTTGCCGCACCCGCCCGCTTCCAGCGCGCCAGCGCGCCGCGCCGCGGCACGCCATGGCGCGCGGCGGCGCTTGCTGTTGCTGCAATTGAGCGCTTGGCTGGCGCCCGCGTGGCTGGCCGCTGGTTGCGCCAATCCGGCCCCCACCGAGCGCGGCCAGGTCCAGGGCGCGCAATATGAACACTCCGAATGGCTGCAAAGCGAAGGCAACCGCATCACGCAAGCGGCCATGCGCGCCAACCTGCTGAGCCTGCGCTTGCTGGCCGACAAACTGTATCGCCGCAACCCCGCCGAATGGCGCAAAAGCGCCACCTCGCTGGAAGCGGCGCTGGCGCGGCTCGATACCGCCATTGGCGACGCCCAGCCGTGGCCCGCCTTGCACGGCAAGCGCGACGTCGCGGCGCTGTCGGCGGCGCTCGCGCCCGACTTTTCGGGCGACCGCGTGGGCGCTTTCATCTACGCCTGCGCCGACACCATCATCGCCGCGCACGGCGGCAAACAGGCCTTCTACTATCTGGACGGCATCGACCCGCAACACATCTACAACGCCGCGCGCAACATGGAAATCGCGCTGTGGATTCTCAACAGCCGACGCGACGCCGCGAGCCGCCCGCTGCTGATGGCCAACGAAATCGGCCCCGCGGGCCGCAACCTGAGCTTTGAACGCGAATTCGGCAAAATCATTGGCCGCCTTGACCTGCTGGCAAACTACATGACCGAGCGTTACCGCCGCGCCGTCATCGGCTACGTGCAAAGCCTGCTGACCGCGCCCCTTCTGGCCTTTCTGCCCGTCAAATAAAACGCGCGCTCCGACGATAATTGCCCTGCCCGCCGCGCGTGCCAGCCAGCCCGTCCTGCCCGGCGCGATGCCGCCATCGACGACCGCACACTGCCCGATTCATACCCTTTTGCTTAACCAATCAACCCGCACACGCCCATGTCCACCATTTTGCAATCCCTGCCCATCGGCCAGAAAGTCGGAATCGCCTTCTCGGGCGGCCTGGACACATCGGCCGCCCTGCTCTGGATGCGCCAGAAAGGCGCCATCCCCTGCGCCTACACGGCCAACCTGGGCCAGCCCGACGAGACCGACTACGACGCCATCCCGCGCAAGGCGCTGGCCTACGGCGCCGAAAAAGCGCGCCTGATCGACTGCCGCGCGCAACTCGTGCACGAAGGCATCGCCGCCCTGCAATGCGGCGCCTTCCACATCAGCACCGCGGGCGTCACCTACTTCAACACCACGCCGCTCGGGCGCGCCGTCACCGGCACCATGCTGGTCAGTGCCATGAAAGAAGACGACGTCAACATCTGGGGCGACGGCAGCACCTTCAAAGGCAACGACATCGAACGCTTCTACCGCTACGGCCTGCTCACCAACCCGACCCTCAAAATCTACAAACCCTGGCTGGACCAGCAATTCATCGACGAACTGGGCGGGCGCAAGGAAATGTCGGAATTCATGCGCAAAGCTGGCTTCGACTACAAAATGAGCGCCGAAAAAGCCTACTCCACCGACTCCAACCTGCTGGGCGCCACCCACGAAGCCAAAGCCCTGGAAGAGCTGTGCAACGGCATCCGCATCGTCAGCCCCATCATGGGCGAGCCGTTCTGGACACCCGAAACCGAAATCAAAGCCGAAGAAGTGCGCGTGCGCTTCGCAGAAGGCCGCCCCGTCGCCCTCAACGGCCAAACCTTTGACGACCCCGTCGCCCTCATGCTGCAAGCCAACCGCATCGGCGGACGCCACGGCCTGGGCATGAGCGACCAAATCGAAAACCGCATCATCGAAGCCAAAAGCCGCGGCATCTACGAAGCCCCGGGCATGGCGCTGCTCTTCATCGCCTACGAGCGCCTGGTCACCGGCATCCACAACGAAGACACCATCGAGCAATACCGCATCAACGGCATCCGGCTCGGGCGGCTGCTCTACCAGGGCCGCTGGTTCGACCCCCAGGCCATCATGCTGCGCGAAACCGCGCAACGCTGGGTGGCCCGCGCCATCAGCGGCGAAGTCACACTGGAACTGCGCCGCGGCAACGACTACAGCATCCTCGACACCCAAAGCGCCAACCTCACCTACGCGCCCGAACGCCTGTCCATGGAAAAAGTGGCCAACGCCCCCTTCTCGCCCGCCGACCGCATTGGCCAGTTGACCATGCGCAACCTGGACATCACCGACACGCGCGACAAACTGGGCCTCTACGCCCAAACCGGCCTGCTGCCGCCCGGCGAAAACCCACTGCTGCCCCAGCAAATCAGCAGCCCCCGGACGCCAAATTCCGAAAACCTGTAACCCGAAAAAACACGGGCGCCACCCCAGCACCAACGGGCAGCGCACACCGTCGCCACACCTGAGCGCGCGAGATGCCTGCAACGTTGGGCACGGCAAGGCCACTGCAACTGCCCGTCGCGCACGCGAAATCGCGCCGCGGCTGGCCTGAATCAGGCCTCTGGCGGATTCGGAGCCGGGCAACCACTGCCGCCGCAGCAACAGCGCCGGAGCAATCAGGAAATGCAACCGCGCCAGAGCCAGGAAACCGGATGAAAAACCGCTCTCCCCGCCCTGCGCGCTTGCTGCAACGCAACAAAAAACCCCGGGCAACTCCCGATAGGCATGCCGGGCCATTGCGCTTACAGTGGCCTCATTCTGTTGAGCGGACACCGTTCTGTTTGACCGAAGGGCCGAGGAGACAAAACAACAACAAGTTCAAACACATCAACAAACCAGAACTTGCAAACCAGCGACCTCCAATCTGGCATCAAAAGCGCCCCGACGGGGCGCTTTTTCTTTGCTCCTCTCCCTGCTGCCTTGTGGGCTGTGTCCGACAAGCGTGGCGCTTGATCGCTTGCCGGGCATGGAAACAGCCGCAACCGCGCCCATTGCAAAGCATTGGTCGGGATCGGCGCCCGCCCTTTGGAGAGGAGAGTAGCGCATAGCTCAATCGCACCAGCGCGCCAATGGCCTATCATTGCGACCAGCCAAACGGCTTGTGTTCGCGTGTTTGCGGGTTGCCCGCTTTTTTCCATGTTGCGCCAATTGCGGTTTCATCGCCATTCCCGCTGGAGCACCC
>JAISNB010000133.1 GCA_031276435.1 Burkholderiaceae bacterium
CCGGTTGAGCGCGTACAAAACCAGGTCGGTGGCGCGCGACAACTCTGACGCGCAGCCATTCAAGGCAACTGCGCTTCGTCCTGCTTTTGCTGGCGCAGCGCCTCTTGCACGGTGCGCAGGCGCGCGTCGATGATGCTGGCTTCGATCAGGTCGGCTCTGTTGCCGGGGTGCTGGCGCGCGTGGTCTTGCGCGGCGCGAAAGCGATCGATGGCGCCTTGCAAGTCCATTTGCGCTACTTGTGCTTCGCCTTCGGCGCGCAGCGCGCGCAGTGTCTGGCCTTGCGCGTTGCAGGCCGCGGCCAGTTGTTGCCAGGCGGCGGCGTCCAGCGGGTGGTCGCTGATCCACACTTGCAAGGCGGTGGCGGCGTCGCGCGCGTGGCCGGTGGCCGTTTGGGCCATGGCGCGCAGCAGCAGTTCGGCGCGGCCCTGCTGGCTGCCTTGCGGATCGCGTGCCGCCGCCGCTTTACCGCGGCCGCCGCTGGCTGCCGCGGGCAGCCATTGCAGGGCGCGTTGCGGCGCGCCCGCCAGGATGGCCAGTTCAGCTTGCAACAGCCGTGCCTGGCGGGCGGCGCTGGCATCGCTGGCGACCAAGCCAGCCAGCGCGGCGGCGCTGCGCTCGGCTTTGGGCAGGTCGCGCAATTGGGCTTGGGCCAGCGCGCCAGCGTACAGCACGGCGGCGCGCTGGGGCAGCGCCAGCGTGGCAAAGTTTGCGCTGTCCGGTGCGTTGGCCCAGGCGTGCAGTGTGTCTACACCGGGGCGCGAGAGTACGCGCGCGCGCGCGGCCATCAGCAGCGCCTGCAAATCGGGCGGCAGCGCCACGGCGGGCGCGTTGATTTTTTCGCGCTGGCGCATGTCGGCAATGCGTTGCGTGGTCAGCGGGTGGCTGCGCAGATAGGGCCAGTCGCCGTTGTCCATGAGGCGCTGGGCGTTTTGCAGGGTTTCAAACATGGCGGCAAAGCCTTCGGGCCGAAAGCCCGCCTGCGTGGCGATGGCAAGGCCGATGCGGTCGGCCTCGCGCTCCATGTCGCGCGAGTAATTGAGTTGCTGCTGGATGCCGACGGCCTGCCCGCCCATGACCAGGGCCGTGCCCGCTTGCGGGTTGCTGGCGCCAGCGACCAGACCGGCCAGGATGGCGGCAACGATGAGCGGCGTCTGGCGCGATTGCCTGCCCAGCATGCGCGCAATGTGGCGCTGCGTGATGTGGCTTAGCTCGTGGGCCAGTACCGAGGCCAGTTCGTCGCGCGTGCGCACCACGCCGATGAGCGCCGTGTGCAAGCCCAGGTAGCCGCCGGGCAGGGCAAAGGCGTTGATGGTGGCGTCGCGCCCGAGCATGACGCGCCAGGCAAAGCCCTCGTCCAGATCGGCGGGCAGTTCGCCACGCGCGCGCGCGCCCGCCAGCAGGGCGTGCCAGATGCCATCCACGTATTCGCCAAGAATCGCGTCGTCCAGATAGTCGGCGTCGCGCAGCAACTCGCGCGCGATGGCGTCGCCCAGCTTGCGCTCCAGCAGGGGCGTCATGTCGCCCGCGTCGCCCAGCGACGGCAGGGCTTGCGCGGGCGGCGTCATGTCGCCCGCTGCCTGCGCGCCAGCGGCCAGCGGCTGCGCCAGCACGCCAGCGGCCAGCAGGGTTGTGAATGCGCGCTGCAAATGCAATGAATTCATGGCGATGCTTCAAAGTGTCCGTGCGCGCGCGCTGGCATGCATTGCCGCTTTGGCGGCGCGCGCAACAATCTGCATATGATGCCTTGGATGAAAACCTGTTCAATCATCTTCTTGAAGATCGCGCTGGAATGCCGTCGGCGGGACGCGCGGCGCAGTCCAACCGCGCCGCGCGCTTGTGCCCGATGGCGCTCCAACCCCCGAAGGGCAGGCGTGCCTTCGGGGTCGGTTTGCGGCGTTGCAAGACCTTGCGCATCCCATCCCGACAAGACGCGCCTGCGCGACGCCCAAAAAAGCATTGCACGGGTTTTCCCGATTTGGCGCTGCCTTTGGGCACGCCTGACCAGGCAATAAGGCAAGGCACACAAATGACAAAAGCCTCTTTGACCCATTTTGACGCCCGGGGCCAGGCCCGCATGGTGGACGTGGGCGGCAAAGCCGCCACGCGCCGTTTGGCCACGGCGGGCGGGCGCATCGAGATGCTGCCCGCAACCCTGGCGCTGATTGCCAGCGGCAACGCCCAAAAAGGCGACGTGCTGGCCGTTGCCCGCGTGGCTGGCATCATGGCGGCCAAGAAAACCAGCGACCTGATTCCCCTGTGCCACCCGCTGGCGCTCAGCCGCGTGACGCTGGATTTTGAAACCCTGCCACCACCATCACCGCCACCCGCATCCGCATCCACGCCCGCGCAAGGCGTCGGCAGAGGCGCTGTGGTCTGCACGGTCACGGTAGAAACCACCGGCCCCACCGGCGTCGAGATCGAGGCGCTGGCCGCCGTGCAAGTGGCGCTTCTGACGGTTTACGACATGTGCAAGGCCGTCGACCGCGGCATGGTCATCACAGGCGTGCGGCTGCTGGAAAAAACGGGCGGCCAGTCCGGGCGCTACACGGCAGCGGATTGACGCGCGGGCGCAGGCAGCGGCGCGCGCGGCATTGGCAGCGTCAGCAGCGCCGTTACTGCCCCAGGGTTTGCAGCAGCAGCGGATGTTCTTGCCGCCACTTGGCTGCGTCGCTGGCAAACGCGGCGTCAAACCGCGCCAGATGCTGGCGCGCCAGATCCAGCCTGCCCGCGTAAACGGCGCTTTCAATCACGCGCTCGATCACGCTTGGCTCGGGCGAAAAATGCAGCGCTTGCAGCGCCTGTGCAAGCAGCCAGCCCGCGTTTTGCGGTGTCGCCGCATGCGTGGTCACCACCGCAAAGCGCACGGCATCGGCATACAGCCACGACCTTCGGGCTTGCTCCAGGGTGTTGACCTGATACGCGGCGGCGCGCTGCTGCTGCGGCAAATAAAGCTGGCTGACGCGGCGGTAATCCCACGCCGCGTAGGCCGTCGCCAGCAAAACCAGAACGCCCAGGGCTTTGCGCACAGGCGACCCCAGGCGCCTTGCGGGCGCGCCTTGATCGGCTGCTGTCGCCACCGCAGCCGCGCTGCCCACAAGCACGCCAATGGCCATGGCGCTGGCCATCTGGAACGGCCCGTACCACAGCGGATACTCCACCAGACTGTGAATGCCAATGGCCGCCAGCGCGCCCCAAGCCAATTGGCGCGTGGCATCTTGCTCAGCCCACGGGCGCGCGCGCATCGCCAGCCACAGCGCCAGCGCGCAAACAACCAGCGCGACGGGCACGCCAAGCTCCACCGCCAGATGCAGCGGCAAATTGTGCGCGTTGTCCAGAATGTGGCAAAAGCGCGCGCCCTCATAAGGCGTCATCAAATGCGCCCAATCCAGCTCGCCCCAGCCCCAGCCCGTCCACGGCTTGAGCGCAATCAGCGCCAGCACGTTGCGCCACAAAATCAGCCGACTGCCGCAAGTGGACTCGGCATGCTGCAAGCGATCGATCAAACTGCGGCCCGTCTGGCCAGCGTCCAGTTGCAGCGCCCAGGGCAGCGCCAGCGCGGCCAGCGCGTAAACGCACAGCGCCAGAAAAGCCAGCGCCGCCGCGCCCTTGCAGCGCCCGGCCTCGCCCCGGCTGAACCACACCAGCAAAACCATGGCCGCCAGCAACTCCACCAAACCCGTGCGCGACGCCGTGGCGGCCAGCGCCACCAGAAGCGGCACTGCCAAAGCCAGCGCCCAACCGCGCCACCGCTCCAAGCGCCGCGCCCGCCAGTGCAGCGCCAGCAAACCCAGCACCAGCAAAGTCGCCAACTGATTGGGCTGGCGCAAATTGCCGAAAGCCTGACCGGCCTTGGACAGGTTGACCCAGGGGTGCAGCGGCGCTTCGAGATGAAAGTACTGCAAAAGCGCAATCGCACTGCTCAGCAGCGCTGCGACCAGCCAACTGTCGGCGGCCAGCAGCGCCCCCTCCTGCCAGCGGCCAGGCCAGAGAATCAGCACCAGGCCTGCGCAAGCGGCGGCCACCAGATAAGGCTCGGCAGCCGACAGCGGGCCAGAGGTAAACGGCCACAGCCAGGGCAAAGTCAGCAGGACAACAATCAGAACGCGAAGCGGCATGAAGGCGCATTGTGCCCGCGCGTGACCGCGTGGCGCGCATTGGGCCTCTGTGCGGCCTGGGCTGCTGGCAGGGCGCACGGCGGCGCAAACATTGAAAAGCCGCGCACACCGGATGCGCGCGCGCCTTGCATCAAACGCTGTAGCGGCATGGCAAAGCCTTGCCGCGCCAGTCGCTGCTGGCAGGCCTTACCATCGGCAGCTTTTGGCCGCCAGGCAATTTACGATCCGCGCATGTTCCGCATTTATGTTGCCCAACCCCTGTCGTCCGGCGCTGAGCTGGCGTTGCCCGCTGGCGCGGCGCGCCATGTGCAGGTGTTGCGCGCCCAGCCCGGTCACGCGCTGGTGCTGTTTAATGGCGCGGGCGGGCAGTGGTCGGCTGTGGTAACGCATATGGGGCGCGGCCAGGTGCGCGTGCGCGTTGGCGAGCACAGTGCCGCAGAGCGCGAGTGCCAGCGCGCGGTGCATTTGGCGGTGGGGCTGATGGCCGCCGATCGCATGGATTGGATGGTGGAAAAAGCCACCGAACTGGGCGCGGCCAGTTTCACGCCTTTGGTGACCGAGCGCGCCAATTTGCGCCTGTCGGGCGAGCGTGCCGGGCGCAAGCTGGCGCATTGGCAGGCGGTGGCTGTTGCGGCCTGCGAGCAATGCGGGCGCAACCGCGTGCCGCAAGTGCATGCGCCGATGGCGCTGCCTGCGTTTTTGGCGCAAGGCCACAGCGCGGCGGCGGGGCAGGCACTGGCGCTGTCTTTGAGCGCGGCGGCCCTGCCCATGCCAGCGGCGCTGGCCGCGATGCCGCTTGCCGCCGATCCGGTGTGGCTGCTTTCGGGGCCAGAGGGCGGTTTGAGTCTGGCCGAAGAGTCTGCCGCGCGCGCCGCCGGTTTTGTGCTGGTGGGTTTGGGGCCGCGTGTGTTGCGCGCCGAGACCGCGCCGCTGGCGGCGCTGGCGCTGCTTTGCCTGGATGCTGGCGCAAGCGCGCGCTGAACCCGGCCCGCGCATGCCCGTGCGGTCGGGCCGCAATGTCGCTCACGATTTTTCCCGGCGTGCTTTTCCAGCAAGCGCGTGCGCGCGGGCTGGTGGCGCGGCAAGGCCAGCGCGTTTTGAGACGCCGCGCCCGATGTGTTTTTGAGGAGATTGCGCAGCAAGGCCTTCGGAATGGGGTGGCTGCTGGCGCCCACGGTGCGCGTTCTGGGCAGCGGCTCATGCAAGCGACCGGATGGGGCAAGGCACCCGATTGCACGCTTCAACCCAAAGGGCAAGCGTGCCTTGCGCCAAGCGCCGCGTCACCAGTGCCAAGCCTTGCCGCTGATTCAGACACAACGCTTTTGCGTGTTTTCAGGGCGCGGCGGCCACAACGGTGGCGACGGCGGCGGTCAGCCGCTTGGCGTAGGGCACGTGCAGGAATTCGTTGGGGCCATGCGCGTTGCTGTGCGGGCCGAGTACGCCGCAAATCATCATTTGCGCGGCGGTAAAGCGCTCTTGCAATTGCCGCATCAGCGGGATGGAGCCACCCTGGCCCAGGTAGGCGCAGGGCGCGCCAAAGCATTGCTGGCTGGCCGCGTCGATGGCCCGTGCGTACCACGGCGTGGCCTCGGGCGCGTTCCAGCCATTTGCGCCGCCGTGGCATTCAAAGCTGACGCGGGCCTGGTAGGGCGCATCGCGCTCCAGCAGGTGTTTGACCGCTTGCAGCGCGTGCGTGGCGTCCACGGGCGGCGGCAGGCGCAGGCTGAGTCGCACGGCGGTGTACGGGCGCAGCACGTTGCCCGCGTCTTGCGGGGCCGGGAATCCTTCGGCGGCGATGACGCTCAGACTGGGGCGCCAGGGGTTGAGCAGCGCCTCGGCCCCGCTGGCGCTCATGGGCTGCACGCGCTGCGGCTGGCCGTCGCGTTCGTAGCGCGTCCAGGGGTAGTTTTGCAGCAGGGCGTCGCCCAGAATGGCCGCGCTTTGTTCGGCCTGGGCCACGCGCTCAAGGGGAATGCGGCAATGCAGTTCGGCGGGCAGCAAGCGCCCGGTGGCGCTGTCTTCCAGCCGGTCGAGCACATGGCGCAGCACGCGAAAGCTCGATGGCACCAGGCCTGATGCGTCGCCCGAATGCACGCCCGCCTCAAGCACCTGCACTTTCAGCGTGCCGCTGGCCATGCCGCGCAGGCTGGTGGTCAGCCACAGCCGCTCGTAGTCGCCAGCGCCAGAGTCCAGGCACACGGCCAGCGCCACATCGCCCAGGCGATCGCGCAGCGCGTCCAGGTAGGGCAACAGGTCGGGCGAGCCGCTTTCCTCGCTGGTTTCGATCAGGCCCACGATGCGCGGATGCGGCACATTCTGCTGTTGCAGCGCCAGCACGGCGGCAATGGCGGCGTAGGGCGCGTAACCGTCGTCGGCGCTGCCGCGCCCGTACAACCTGCCGTTTTCGTATTTGGGCGTCCACGGCCCCAGATCGGCGCGCCAGCCGGTCGATTCCGGCTGCTTGTCCAGATGACCATACATGAGCACGGTTTGCGTGCTGGCCGCGCGCGTGGCCGCAATTTCAAAGAACAGCAGCGGCGTGCGGCCCGGCAGCCGCACAATGTCCAGCCGCAGGCCGGAGACGGCTTGCGCCTCGATCCAGCGCGTCACGTGTCGCACCGCCGCGTCGATGAAGCCGTTGGCCGCCCATTGCGCGTCAAACGCGGGCGATTTGGCGGGGATGCGGATGTATTCGCTCAGTTCGGCGACGATGTGCCGATCCCACAAACTGTCGATGAATCGGGCGGCAAGCCCGGCATCCAGGGCCGCAGTGGGTGCCGATGGGGTGGATGATGAATGCATGTCTGGAAACAGCGCGCAAGGCGGCGGCTGGCAATTGAATGGGCAGGCAGCTACTGTACTGCCTTGCCGCGCGGCCTGCGCTCAAAGCGCGCCAGCGCGCGCTGCGGCGGGCAGCGGATTTTTGGGCATGGCAAAGCGCACGGTAAAGCAGGCGCCGGGCGGGTTTTGGCCGGGACGCGCGGGCTGAATGGCAACGCAGCCGCCATGTCGGCGCGCAATTTCAGCCACGATGGACAGGCCCAGGCCAGAGCCTTCAGCGCCGCCCGCCGCGCCCGCAGCGCGGTAGAAGGGCTGGAACACCAGCGCGCGCTCCGATTCGGGCACGCCCGGGCCGTTGTCTTCGACCTGCACGGCCAGTTGCCGCGCGCGTGGATCGGCCATGACGCGCGCAGTAACCACCACCTGCGGCGCGCCGCCAGCGGGCGCGTGGAGCAAGGCGTTTTCCACCAGATTGCCAATCATCTGTGTGAGCAGCGCGGGATTGCCCGGCAAAAGCAGTTGCGGCGCGGCGCCGGGCGCTGGCCCCTCGTAACCCAAATCCACGCGCCGCGCCAGCGCGCGGGGCACGGCCTCGCGCACCACGGCAATGGTCAAAGCGGCCAGGTCGCAAGAGGCGTTGCCAGCCACCGCCGCGCCCGCCTCAACCCGCGCCAGCGCCAGCATTTGATCGACGGTGTGGGCCGCGCGATCGGCGGCCAGGCCCATTTGCGCCAGCGCGGCTTTCAAAGCCTCGGCGCTGCCGCCTTCGCGCCGCGCCAGATCGGCCTGCAAGCGCAAACCGGCCAGCGGTGTTTTGAGCTGGTGCGTGGCGCAGGCCAGAAAATGCTTTTGCGCCTCAACAGCAGCCCCGATCCGCGCCAGCCAGTCGTTGAACGCATCCACCAGCGGCGCCACTTCTTTGGACACGGCGCTGGCATCCAGCGGGCTGAAATCATCGGGCGGGCGGGCGCGAATGCGCGCCGCCAACGCCGCCAGCGATTCGGCGCTGCCCGGCGGCAATGCGCGGCTGCCGCCGCGTGAAAGCGGCTGCCGCATCGTCACCCCAGCCCGCTGCGCGCCACCTGCCAGGCCGCTGCCAGCGCGCGCCCGTGTGCTGCGAAGAAAGCGCAAAAAGTCAGTGGCTTCAAATCTTTTCCAGGCAATAGCCCAAACCGCGCACAGTGGCAATGCGGATGGGGCCTTTTTCAATCTTCTTGCGCAGCCTGTGGATGTAAACCTCAATGGCGTTGTTGGACACCTCTTCGCCCCACGCGCACATGCGGTCAACCAACTGGTCCTTGCTGACCAGCCGCCCCGCGCGCAGCAGCAGCGCCTCCAGCAAACCAAGCTCGCGCGCGGAAAGCCCGACCATCTTGCCATCGATGCTGGCCACGCGCCCCATCTGGTCGTACTCAAGCGGGCCATGCTTGAGCACCGACGTGGCCACCCCCATGCCCCGGCGCGCAAGCGCACGCACGCGCGCTTGTAGCTCGGACAAATCAAAAGGCTTTGCCATATAGTCGTCAGCGCCCAGATCAAGCCCCTTGACGCGCTCTTGCACGCCATGGGTGGCCGTGAGAATCAGCACCGGCAGCGCCTGCCCGCGCGCGCGCATGCGTTTGAGCACCTCAAGCCCATGCATCCTGGGCAAGCCCAGATCCAGAATCAGCAAATCGAACCCGGAATGGGTCATCAGGGCCGCATCTGCCTCGGAACCGCTGGCCACGCAATCCACAGCCGCGCCACTGGCCTGGAACGCGCGCTTCAGCCCATCGGCCAGAACCGGATCATCTTCCGCAATCAAAATGCGCACATCGTCTCTCCTTGTCTTGCTTTGCCAGAGGCCGCGCCCAGCCTGACGCAACTCTGACAGCCCCGATTAGGCGTTGC
>JAISNB010000142.1 GCA_031276435.1 Burkholderiaceae bacterium
GCCACGGGGCTAGGGCAGCTCGCAATGACAGTCAATCAGCGGTTTCTTGGCAAGTTTTTACTCAGCGGCCCGCCGCTGGCGCTGCCGCCAGCCAAAACCCAGCACGCCAAGCGCCATCATGGCAAGTGCCCACAAGGCATTTCCGGGGACGGCGGCGGCGGCAGGCACGGGAGCGGCGGCGGACGCCGTGATTTTCAGGTTGTCAAACGCGGCATGTACACGGTCTCCAGCCACCACTGAGGGCAAATGGTAAATCACCGCTACCTGGTCGCCGGGTTGAAAGCCTTGTCCATTCAAATCCAGATTCAGGGTCTGGGTTTGCCAATTGAGTGTGTATTGCTTGGCTGGATAATCACTGGCGGGGAATGGAACAATGGCAAAGTTATTGTCTTGCGCAAAAGGCGTTGCCAGAACGCCATTGAGCGTGGCGTAGGGAACTGTGGCATTGTTGCCGCCATTGGTCAATCCAAAGGTTTCGCCTTTGGGCACCCGGTAAAAGCGGGCCACAACGGTCTTTGAGGCATTGGCAGGCATGTAGTGGCCCGGATCGTACATGCGATCAATCAGAGACCAGTCCAGATTCAGGGTGATGTTGTTATGGCCTTGCGGGTCAAACTGCAAGCTCCAAGCCTCCTGCCAGCCGCTAACGACGCTAAGCATCTCTGAATTCATGCTCCCCGCGTAGTTTCCCGCGGATGCGTCGGGGTCGTAATAAAAACCTGCAACCTGAGTGGGCTGGATGCAAATCCGGTTTACGGTTGTTTCACTTTGGGCAATGGGATTTCCGGGCGTGGTGTAATCTGCTGCAAAGGTGCCGCCGCCAGCACTACTGCCCGGCCCCCAGCCATTGCTGTCACAGGTGGTATCCGCCGGGTTTTCAAAGTCATTCTCATACAGCGTGACAAGGCTTTGGGCATGACTCCATGAGGACAGGAACAAAACAAGGACTACGACCGCGCACCGCGTATTGCGCACCGCGTATTGCGCACCGCGTATTGCGTATTGCGTATTGCGTATTGCGTATTGCGTACAATAATCTGTTTATCAATGACATATGTATCTCCAGAATTTTACCATGAACCAGCCCGCCGTGCAAGCATTTTGGGCCACCGGGTTGAAAATATTTGCAAAAATACGGGCATTTTCACAAACGCCAGCGTCTGGCGGACGGACAGCAAGCGGCGTGGCCTGTGGCAAACAAAATTGCCTCAAAGCCTGCCGCTGCTTCCGGCCCCCGGCGCGCGCGTCACACAGTGTAACGCCGTTTTCAGAGCTTGTCTGTTTTTGGGCGTTGCCGCGCAAACGCGCTGGCGCGGGGGATGTTTTGCTTGGTACCTTGCTTGGCGCAGCGCCAGCCGCGCACGATGGCCCGCGCTTCGTCCAGCGTGTGGGGCTGGCCCGGGTTTGCCAGTGCAGCCCGGACGCGCTTGTTTACGCAGGCCACATAACCAACCGGGGTCTTGCTCCGCCGCGCGTGCGGCCAGGTCGGTCAGAAAGGCCGCATTTTCGGCGTGGGTGCAGGTTGTTGTGCGCATGTGTTTTCTCTCCGGTGCACGCCAAGAAATCGGCGGCGGCATCAACGTGCTTCGGCCTCGATCCGGTCGATCAGGGCGTCCAGTTCCGCCATGACCTCAGCGTGAGGGATGGCCGGGCGCGGGTCAGCCAGACTGGCCTCAACTTTGCCGCGCAGCCGTGCCGTGTGGTTGGCTTCCTGGTCGATGGTATCGAACTCTGAAACCATCGGGGAAAGGATTACGCCCATGGTCAAACCTCTGTTCTGTTGGGCGAACTTTGCCAACCTTTTGCAGGCGTCGCGGTGGCGGGTCATTTTCAGGGGCGATGTAGCACCCTCGTTGAGGGGCTGCTTTTGCGGCGGCGGGCGGGCCGCCAAAGGCTAGATGCCGAGCAGGCTCTGGCGCAAGGCGGCATCGGCGGTAAGGGTTTGCATGGCGCCCGCGAAGCGGATCTGGCCTTTTTCGAGCACGCAGGCGCGGTCGGCCACGAGCGCGGCAAAGTGCAGGTTCTGCTCGGACAGCAGGATGCCGATGCCTTGCGCCTTGAGTGCGAGGATGGTGTGGGCCATTTGTTCGACGATGACGGGGGCGACGCCTTCGCTGGGTTCGTCCAGCAGCACCAGCAGCGGGTTGCCCATGAGGGTGCGCGCCACGGCCAGCATTTGCTGCTCGCCGCCGCTCATTTGCGCGCTGGAGCGAGCGGGCATGGCGCCCAGGTTGGGAAAGAGGGCAAAGAGTTTTTCGGGCGTCCACAGCGGGGCGGCGCTGCCGTCGGACCAGTGGCGCGCGCTCTGGCGGCCTGTGGCCAGGTTTTCGGCCACGGTCAGGTCGGTGAAGATGCGCCGCTCTTCGGGCACAAAGCCCAGCCCGAAGCGCGCGCGGGTGTGGGATGGCGCGCGCGTGATGTCGCGCCCCATGAAGCAGACCCGGCCCCCCCAGCGCGGCGGCTTCAAGCCCATGATGGCCTTGAGCGTGGTGGATTTGCCCGCGCCGTTGCGGCCCATGAGGGCCAGCACTTCGCCCCGGCTCACGCTGAGGCTGACGTCAAAGAGGGTTTGCGCGGCGTCGTACCAGGCGCACAGCCGGTCGACTTGCAGCAGCGGCGGTGTGGCCCGGGCGGTCATGGGCTGGCCGCGGTGGTGGTGGCGCTGCTGGCGGCTTCAAAGGTTTTGCCGCTGCCAAAGTAGACGGCCTGCGCCTGCGGGTTGGCGCGGATTTCATGCGGCGCGCCTTGCGCGATGAGGCGTCCGCGCGCCAGCACGATGACGCGGTCGGCGCAGGCGAATACCACGTCCATGCTGTGCTCGGTAAAGAGCACGGCGGCGCCGCGCTCACGCGCGATGCGCCGCGCCAGCGCCATCAGAGAGCCGCGCTCGGCGGGGGCCATGCCGGCGGTTGGCTCGTCCATGAGCAGCAGGCGCGGCCCGCCAGCCAGGGCCATGGCCAGTTCGACGCGCTTGACGTCGCCATAGGCCAGCGCGGCGCACGGGCGGTCGGCCTGCGCGGCCATGCCCACTTGCGCCAGCAGGTCGAGCGCCTGGCCGCACTGCTGCGCGCTGGCGCGCTGCCAGAAGGAGAAGATGCGCCGCTGGTGCGCGAGCAGGGCCAGTTGCACGTTTTCAAGCGCGGTGAAGGAGCCGAAAGTTTCGGCAATCTGGAAGGTGCGGCCCACGCCCAGGCGCCAGATGTGGCGCGGCGAGCGGCCCAGCAGTTCTTGCCCGTCCAGGCGCGCCGATCCGCCGTCGGCCCTGATTTGCCCGTTGATGAGGCCAAAGGTGGTGGATTTGCCCGCGCCGTTGGGGCCGATGAGGGCCAGCACTTCGCCGCGCGCCAGCGCAAAGCCCACGTCGTCGACGGCGCGCACGCCGCCAAAGGATTTGCGCAGGCCTTGCACGTGCAGCAGCAACTCGCTCATGGCGCTTTGGCCGCGCGCCATTTGCGCAGCAGTTTTTGCGCGCCGCCCGCCAGCCCGTCGGGAAAGAGCAGCACCAGTGCCAGCGTGATGCCGCCAAGCAGCGCGCGCCAGTATTCGGTGTGGCGCGCCACGGCGTCTTGCAGGCCGGTAAAGGCCAGCGCGCCAACCACCGGGCCGCTGAGCGCGTGAATGCCGCCAAGCAGCACCATGACCAGTGCGTCGACGGATTTGCCAATGGCCATGGATTCGGGCGAGATGCTGCCTTTGGAGAAGGCGAACAGTCCCCCCGCCAGCCCGGCAAACAGCCCGGCCAGGCCAAAGGCCAGCCACTGCACGCGGCCTGTGGGGATGCCGATGGCCTCGGCGCGCAGGCGCGAATCGCGCGCGGCGCGCAGCGCGTAGCCAAAGGGCGAGAGCAGCGCGCGCCGCAGCAGCCACAGCCCAGCGCCCACCAGTGCCAGCGTCAGGGTGCAGTAGGCGCGCTTGTCGGCCAGCCACGCGGCGGGCCACACGCCCGTCAGGCCGTTGCTGCCGCCACTCAATCCGTCCCACTGCCAGGTGATGGCCCAGGCAATTTGCGCAAAGGCCAGTGTGAGCATGGACAAATAAACCCCGGAGAGCCGGACGGCGAAAGCGCCCAGCAGCAGCGCCCCGCCCGCCGCCGCCAGCGGGGCGGCCAGCAGGGCCAGTTCCATGGGCAAGGCTTGCAGCGCCAGCGCGGCGCCATAAGCGCCCAGGCCAAAGTAGGCGGCATGCCCGAACGAGTGCAGGCCGCCGGGACCAACAATGAAGTGCAGGCTGGCGGCAAACAGCGCGGCAATCGCCAGATCGGTGGCGAACACGGCGCTGTAGCCGGACTGCGCGAGCCACGGCAGCGCCAGCAGTGCCAGCGCGCCGCAGCCCCAAGCCATTTTGACGGCGCGGCCACTGGCGGCGGCGGAGCGCGGCGGCGGCGCTTCGGTTGGCGCGGCGCCGCGGTGGCTGGCCACCAGCGGCTTGCCCATCAGCCCCCAGGGCCGCCAGATGAGCACGGTGGCCATCACCAGGAAATCCACCACCAGCGTGGCCTTGGAAAACGAAACGCTGTGGCCCCACAAATGCACCACGCCAAGCCAGATGCAAACGGCCTTGAGCAGCGAGATGAGCAGCGCGGCCAGGTACGCGCCGGGCAACGACCCCATGCCGCCGACCACCACCACCACAAAGGCCGCGCCAATGGCCGTCAGATCCATCTCCAGATGCGCTGGCTCGCGCGGCAATTGCAGCGCGCCGCCCAGCGCGGCCAGCGCCGCGCCCAGCGCGAACACGGCGGTAAACAGCCAGGCCTGGTTGACGCCCAGCGCGGCCAGCATCTGGCGGTCTTGCGTGGCCGCGCGCACCAGCGTGCCAAAGTGCGTGCGCCGCAGCAGCAGCCACAGCAGGCCAAGCACCAGCGGGCCGATGCCGATCAGCAGCAAATCGTAGCTTGGAAAGGCGCGGCCCAGGATGTCCACCGAACCGGCCAGCCCCGGCGCGCGCGGGCCAAGCAACTCCTCAGGCCCCCACAGCCACAGCGCGGCGTCCTTGATGACGAGCGCCAGCGCAAAGGTGGCGAGCAACTGGAACAGATCGGGCGCTTTGTAAATGCGGCGCAGCAGCACCATCTCGACCAGCGCGCCCAGCGCGCCCACGCCCAGCGCGGCCAGCGCGATGGCGGCCCAGAACCCCAGGGGGCCGCCGCCGCCAGCGCCTTGCAATCGCTCGACCAGCGTGCACGCCAGATAGGTGCCGAGCATGAAAAACGAGCCATGCGCAAAGTTGACGATGCGCACCACGCCAAAAATCAGCGACAGCCCCACGGCCACCAGAAACAGCGAGGACGCCGCCGCCAGGCCATTGAGCAACTGCACCGCCAGGCCGGAAAAACTCATGGCGCGCGGCGGCGGTGGTGGTGGCGGGATTCAGGGCGCACGGACACGGGCGGCGGGGGCACTGAAAGTGGCGCTGGAAAAGGGAACGTGTCAGCGGCTGCGCGTGATGGCCGAGGCGGGCGGCTGGAACAGCGCGCCGTCGCGGTACTGGAAATCGACCATCACGCCCTTGCCGCCTTCATTTTTGGTTTGTCCCACGAAAGCGCCCATGGTGGATTGGTGATCCTCGGGCCGGTAGGTGATGGTGCCAAACGGTGTGGCCACCTCAAGCCCCTTGAACGCGGCGATGAGTCTGGCGGGGTCGGAACTGCGGGCTTTTCTGAGTCCGGCGGCGGCGGACTGGATCATGCTGTAGCCCACCACCGAGCCGAGTCGCGGGTAATCCTTGAAGCGCGCGCGGTAAGCGGTCACGAAGGCCTGATGCTCGGGCGTGCGGATGGCGTACCAGGGATAGCCGGTGACGATCCAGCCATCGGGCGTTTCGGCCTTGAGCGGATCCAGATACTCCGGCTCGCCCGTGAGCACACTGACCACGCTGCGGCCCTTGAACAGGCCGCGCGTGTTGCCCTCGCGCACGAACTTGATCAGATCAGTACTGAACAGCACGTTGAAGATGGCGTCTGGCCGGGCGTCGGCCAGCGCCTGCACCACGCTGCCCGCGTCCAGCTTGCCCAGCGGCACGGCCTGCTCGGTCACAAACTCCACATCGGGCTGCGCGGCCTTGAGCAAAGTCTTGAACGCGGCCACGGCGGCCTGGCCGTATTCGTAATTGGGATACACCACGGCCCAGCGTTTTTTCTGCAACCGGGCGGCCTCGGGCACCAGCATGGCCGCCTGCATGTAGGTGCCCGGACGCAGGCGGAAGGTGTAGTCGTTGCCGCCCTGCCAGGTGAGCTTGTCGGTCAGTGGCTCACCGGCCAGGAAGAACACCTTCTTTTGCCTGGCAAAGTCGGCCACGGCCATGCCCACGTTGGACAAATAAGCGCCCGTGAGCACGTCCACCTTCTCGCGCGAGACCAGCTCCTCGGCCACGCGCACGGCATCGCCCGGATTGCCGTTGTCGTCGCGCGAGATCAGCACGAGCGTCTTGCCGTCGATGCCGCCGCTGACGTTGATTTGCGCCACGGCCAGTTCCATGCCCTTCTTGTACGGCTCCAGAAACGAGGGCTGCGCCTTGTAGCTGTTGAGTTCGCCAATCTTGATGACGCCCTGCGCGCGCGCCGCGCTGTGGGCGGTCAGCATGGCAGCGCCCAAAGCCAGGGCAAAAAGAAAAAAGCGGCGGCGCGGTGTGTTGTGCATGGCGGCAGACAAGGGGCGGAAATGGAAAAGCCACCCGGAAACACGAAACCAGGCAGCGCGTGGCGGCATGAATCATAAAGGCTTGGCGGCCCTGGCCGCGCTGGCAGATGCCAGCAGATGCCATCATGCGCGCGCGCAGCCCACTAGAATGAGGCTTCCCAGCCAGGCCAAGGCTTTCTCTTCCAGCGGTTTGCCACCATGAACTCCGAATTGCGCGACGACGACGCACCCGCCGCCCATCCGTTGCCCCCTGAACGGGAAGGCTCGCCCACGCGCTGGATTGTCAGCGCCTTTGCCATCTGCCTGCTGGCCCTTGGCGGCTACAAGGGCGTGCAATGGCTGGGCGAGCACCGCGATACGCTGCTGCCGCGGCCACCGCAAAGCGCGCCTGTGGACGCGGAGACCGCATTGTCGCCACTGCCGCCGCAACCAGACTGGCCCCGCCCGGGCGCGCCACAAATTGGCGGTGCGCCGGGCGAGCCGCTGGCGCCCGCCGTGGCTGGCGACAGCATCCGCCAATGTGTCAAGGACGGGCAAACCATTTTTACCAACCAGGACTGCCCCCCGGGCAGCACGCCCGTGCCGCAAAACCGGGGCGGCGCGCAAACCGCGGCATCCGTGCTGGCAAGGCCGCTGGCCTCCGCTGGCCTGGACGCCGCGGGCCGCGCGGCGCAATGCAATTACCTGCTGGCCGAGTCTGAGCGGCTGCGCTTCGAGTTTGACCAGCCCCTGCCGCCGCCCGTGCTCGACCAAATATCCGGCCACCTGAAATTGCTGCGCGACAACAGCGAGGCGCTCGGTTGCCCGCAACCGGCCGCGCCGCCCAAAGACAAAAAGAGCGCCGCCGCAAACTGACAGGCGCGCGCGGCGCGCGGCCAGCGCTCATCACTGCCGCCGCCTGGCCCCGGTCGTCCTGGAATTGGCGCGCGTCGTTCCATGCCTTTTGCGGCGCGGCAAAACGTGCGGCCCTGCAACCGGCCCCAATCAGGCCATCAGACGCTTGCGCGACGCCCAAAAACAGCAAACGGTTTTCCCCTGAGTGCGCGCCCACTCTTTGTTTTGCGCCGATCGGGCCGCAAGCCTGACGGCGCGCAAAGCGCCAGCAGGCTATAATGCCCGGTTATCGCGCTTTGAGGCGGATGATTTGCGCGGCTGCGGTACCAAGGAGTTGTTTGATGGCCAAGGAAGAATTGATTGAAATGCAGGGCACGGTGATCGACGTGCTGCCCGATTCGCGTTTTCGCGTCACGCTGGACAACGGCCACGAACTGACGGCCTATTCAGCGGGCAAGCTGCGCAAAAACCACATCCGCGTGCTGGCGGGCGACCGCGTGACGCTGGAAATGTCGCCTTACGATTTGAGCAAGGCGCGCATCAATTTCCGCCATTTGCCAGGCCGCACGCACAGCAGCGGTGGCAGTGGCGGCAGCCCGGCGCGCGCCTGATCGCACAGCCGCCCAGAGTTGGCGGCAGCGCAAGCAGCAGCAAACGCCCCAGACTTTTTCTTGCGCCTTCAACATTTGGAAAACGCCGCGACGGCCATCAGGCCTTGCGGCGTTTTTTAACGCCAGCGGCCAGCGCGTGCAGCACAGGCAGGGTTTGCTCGAAGCTGATGCAAGCGTCGGTCACGGAAACGCCGCGCCGCAGGGGCTGGCCGGGTGTGGCATCCTGCCGCCCTTCGTGCAAATGGCTTTCGAGCATGACGCCGGTGATGCGCCGCTCGCCAGCGGCCAGTTGCGCGGCCACGTCATGGGCCACATCGATTTGCCGGGCGTGCTGTTTGGACGAGTTGGCGTGCGAGCAATCGATCATGACCTGCTCGCGCAGCCCGGCGGCCTGGAGCAACTGGCAAGCCGAACGCACATCGGCGGCTGAATAATTGGGCGTCTTGCCGCCGCGCAAAATGATGTGGCAGCAGTGGTTGCCCCGGGTCTCGAAGATAGCCGCCTGCCCCATCTTGGTCATGCCGATGAAGGCGTGGCCCGCCCCGGCGGCGACGATGGCGTCGGCGGCCACCTTGACATTGCCATCGGTACCGTTTTTGAAACCCACCGGGCAGCTCAGCCCGCTGGCCAGTTGGCGGTGGCTCTGGCTTTCGGTGGTGCGCGCGCCAATGGCGCCCCAACTGACCAGATCGCTGATGAACTGGGGGCTGAGCAAATCCAGAAACTCCGTGCCCACGGGCAGGCCGAGCGCCAGAACATCGAGCATCAACCGGCGCGCCATTTGCAGGCCTTCGTTGATGGCAAAGCTGCCGTCCATGTGCGGATCGTTGATGTAGCCCTTCCAGCCCACAGTGGTGCGGGGCTTTTCAAAATACACGCGCATGACAATCAGCAAATCGTCAGCCAGCGCAACTTCAGCGGCCTTGAGGCGCTGCGCGTATTCGATGGCCTGGTCGTGGTCGTGAATGGAACACGGCCCGACCACCACCACCAGACGGTCGTCCTGCCCGTGCAGCACGCGCGCGATGGCGCCGCGGCTGGCCTGGATCAGGCGCTTGGCCGATTCAGGCTCGGGCAGCATCTCCTGCAACAGCGCAGGCGTAATCAGGGGACGCACGGCGCGAATGCGCGCGTCGTCAATGCGGGTGGTATCGGTGGTGCTCATCAGTGGGTTATCGGCATGCATGGTGGCCCGATTATGGACAGCTTGCGCCCGCCCCGCCGCATGGCACGCGGACGCGCTATCGATTTGAAAGCACGGAAGGCTTGGGCAGCGCGGCTTTTAGCGCTGGCGGCTGCGCGCTCGTCAAATGCCGAACGGCGCAATGCCGATCCACGAGCCGTGCAGCCAGAACGCGAATGCCGCCCAGGCCAGCACACCCGCGCCCACCGCCGCCAGCGTGGCGCCAAGCCTGCCCGGCGCGCGCGCCTCCGGGCTGCCAGACGCACGGTCGCGCAAACGCGCGGCGCGGAAAGCCAGCATGGCCCACAGCAAAAAAGCGCCAAACAGCACGGCATCGGCCAGCGTGTGGGTCGCCAGCAAATGACCCAGCGCCCACAGCTTGACACCCAGCACCATGGGATGGCGCAGCCGGGCCTTGATCTGGTTGCCCGGCACGCAGGCCGCGGCCACCAGCACAAAAGCCAGCAAGGTAAACAGCGCATTCAAATGCCGCAAAAACAGCGGCGGCAGCCAAAGCAGCACCGGCTGCGCGCGCGCCAGGGCAAAACCCCACACCAGCAGCGCCAAACCGGCCAGCGCGATCACCGAATGCAAGGCTTTCCAGGGCTTTTCGCCCCAGCGCGCCACGGCGCGCGCGCGGCAGCCCTCGCACACGATGCGCACGGAATGAATGCCCAGGAAAACAATCAGGCCAAGAATCAGGATGCTCATGGGATTTTTGCGCCTTCCCCCTTGATGGCAAAGGCTTGCTGGTTGCGGCGCGCCAGAGTATGACAGAGCCTGGGCCAGCGTGCCGGGAAGCAGATTTTTTGTCCCCATTGGTGCGAGGGGCGCAGCGGCGGCGCGGCCAATCCGCCGCGCAATGCGGTTCAAGTCATCAGAAACGCCAAGGCCGGGCCGAAAGGCTGTCTGGATTGCCAACGGCCTGCGGCC
>JAISNB010000163.1 GCA_031276435.1 Burkholderiaceae bacterium
TCCGCGCCCCGGCCTGTGGACATCAATGGCGATGGCACGGTCGACGTGGTTTACGCGGGCGATTTGAAGGGCAACATCTGGAAGTTTGACCTGACATCGGCAAACGATGGCGACTGGGATACCGCCTTTGGCGGCAAGCCGTTCTTTACGGTGACTGACGCCATGGGCAAGCCCTTGCCAATCACAACTGCGCCTATTGTCAAGGCTAACACGCAGGGCGGGGCCAAGGGGCTGATGGTGGCCGTTGGAACGGGACGCAACCTGACCGATGCGGATCGCAACAAGCGGCCCGGCTCCACGCAAGAAAGCAGCTTTGACATGCAACATGGATTTTATTCCATCATGGATCGTACGATGTACAAATACCGCAATACGACGGACACCAGCGCTCCAAATTACAAGAAACTGGAAGTGTCTTCAATCGGCCTAGCCAACAACGGGTTGGTCAGTTTGGTGAATTCGGGGATTTCAACGCTCATGAGACTGACTTTGGGCGGGGGTGAGTTGAAGTCCGATGCCCGCGTCTACCAAAACACGGCCGTTGATATCATTGACTGGGACGTACAAAATGGCTGGTATTTTGAGTATCCAGTCACAGGCGAACAGACCCTGAAGAACGCGTATTTCTATGATGGCAGTTATTTGCTGGATATTATCAGCACAGTGCCTGCCCGGGGCAGTTATGGTGGCACGGTGGGGGTGGATACTACAGAGAATGGTGAGTCTTGCTTGACTGAGCTGACGGTGGGCGATTCGGAACAATTCCTGACCATGCTGGACATTCGCACGGGCAAGCCGCCATCGATTATGTTGTTTGATACCAATAACGACGGCACCTATACGGTGGCTGACGGCATGTACAACCGTGTGAGTCTGCGCTCTGGCGCGATTTTGGGCGTGAATCAGAGCAAAACACTGCACAAGCTGATGTCATGGGATACGTTTGAAGACAAGCAAGGCGAGGAGTTGTTGCGTTTACGTATGCCAATCATTCCACTTCGCGCCAGTTGGCTGCATTTGGAGTGAGCGGCAGGGCGCCGCCGTGCGGGCAGTAGGTGCCAATCGCTTGTTTCTTGTGGCGCTGCTGCGTCCGTGCGTTTTGGATGCCGCCGCAAGCGGGTTTTTGCGACTGCGCTGCCATTCAATGCGTGCGCGCGCCGCCGCCGGGCGCGGCCAGTTGAACGCGGAAGAACCCGGCGCCGGCGCTGCGGCGCTCGCGCTCGGCCTCGGTGGCTTCGCGCACTGCATGCACTTGGAGGTCCAGATTCAGGCTGATACCAGCCAGCGGGTGGTTGCCGTCGAGCACCACGTGCTCCGGGTACAGCTCGGCCACGGTGTAGAGCGCATCGCGCGACAGCGCCGGGTCAACCTGCGGCGGCAGGGCATGGCCTTCGAGGATCATGCCTTCTTCCAGTTCTTGCGGAAACAGCGCGCGGGGTTCGAGAAACAGCATTTGCTCGTCAAAGTCGCCAAATGCGTCCATGGGTTCCAGATGCAGCGCCAGGCGCGCACCCGGCGCATGGCCTTGCAGGGCTTCTTCGATTCTGGGCAGCAAGTCGTCGCCGCCAATCAGGAATTCAACGGGTTCTTCCAGGGTGTCCAGCGCTTCGCCCAGGCTGTCTTTGAGTGTCCAGGTGAGCGCGACAACGCATTGCAGTGTAATTTCCATAGGAGAATTCTCGCATTCCTGCCGCCGGGTTGCGGTGGCGGGTGGTTCACTCTGGAGTCATCATGAGGCAACTCAAGCAAGCCCTTCCCTTGCTGGCGGGTTTGACGCCCCGGCAGTTCATGAAACGCCATTGGCAAAAGCGCCCGTTGCTGGTGCGCAATGCCATTGCGGGTTTCAAGCCGCCTGTGGGTCGGGCCGATTTGTTCAGGCTGGCCGCACAAGAGGATGTCGAGTCGCGCCTGATTGACCAGCGCGATGGGCAGTGGCGCTTGCGGCGCGGGCCGCTTGCGCGGCGGACGTTGCCAGCGTTGCACGAGCCGGGCTGGACAGTACTGGTGCAGGGCGTGAATTTGTACAGCGAAGCCGTGCATGCGCTGATGCGGCAGTTTCGCTTTGTGCCCGACGCGCGGCTGGACGACGTGATGATCAGCTACGCCACCGATCAGGGCGGCGTGGGGCCGCACTTTGACAGCTACGACGTTTTTTTGTTGCAGGCGCTGGGCCAGCGGCGCTGGCGCATCGGGCGGCAAAAGGACAAGACGCTGATAGCGGGCTTGCCAGTGAAAATGCTCGCGCATTTCGAGCCTGAGGAAGAACATGTGCTGGATCCGGGCGACATGCTGTATTTGCCGCCGGGCTGGGCGCATGACGGCGTGGCCGTGGGCGAGTGCCTGACGTATTCCATAGGGTTCAGCCAGCCGCAGCGGGTGGATTTGGCGCGCGAGCTGTTGCAGCGCCTCTCGGACGATGTGGACGAGCGCCTGGCCGACGCCACATACCGCGATCCGGCGCAGTCGGCAAGCGACGAGCCAGCGTACATTCCGGCGGAAATGCGCGCTTTTGCGCGCGATGCGTTGCATCGCGCGGTGGCGCAACCGGATGCTGTAGATTTGTGCTTTGGTGAATGGCTGACCGAACCCAAGGGCAACGTCTGGTTTGAGCCGGGCGACCAAGCCACTGAAACGGCGGCGGGCGGCGGCGGCATTGCACTGGATCGGCGCAGCAAGATGCTTTACGATAAGCGGTACGTGTTTCTGAATGGCGAGGGTTTTGCGGCAGACGGGCGGGACGCGCGCCTGATGCGCCAACTGGCCAATGAACGCTGTCTGGGCGCCCGGGAACGCGTGGCACTGAGCGCTGATGCGCGCGCGCTGGTCGATCAATGGTTGAAAGCGGGGTGGATGCATGTCACAAAATGAAACAGATGCAAGCAATGGTTTGCAAACCGGGGACGAAGAGTCTGCCTTTTTGCTCAAACGCTTCGAGGGGCGCGAAGCCTTTGCCGAGTGGGTCCGCAAGAGTTTGCAAACGGCCGCCAGGCAGGGCTGGCGCGAGATCATCCTGTGCGACGCCACCTTTGCCGACTGGCCGCTGGGCGAGCGCGCCGTGATCGATTTGCTGGACGCCTGGGCGGGCAAGCAGCGTCAAATGACCATTCTGGCGCAACGCTATGACGATTTGGCCGAGCGCCACGCGCGGTTCGTGCGCTGGCGCAGCACCTGGTCGCACATACTGGATTGCCGCGGTTTGCCGTCGCTGGAGGTGAAGGATTTCCCGAGCGCCATCTGGTCGCCGTCGTGGGTATTGCAGCGCCTGGATCTGGTTTGCAGCCGGGGCATCGTCAGTCAGGAAGAGCAACGTCGCCTGGTGCTGCGCGAGCAACTCGACGAGTGCCTGGGGCAATCCATGCCCGCGTTTCCGGCAACCACGCTGGGGCTGTAACAAACAGCATCTGTCTCATACATGCGGCAAGGGTTTTTGCTTGTCAACAGGCCGCTGAATCCTATAATCGCCAGCCGAGTCAAGAAGTCTGCGCATGGGTTGCCCGTGTGTAGGCTTTTTCTCATTGAAGGCTACAAGACGCCGCTCGTTGCGGAAGGTGTCTTGGTTCAAGAGCTTTTCCAGTTACTACTTGCAAGGATCATTTGAAATGAAGAAATCTCTCGTTCTGGCATCGTTGATCGCTGCCGCCGCTGCCCTGACTGCCTGTGGCAAAACCGAAGAGCCGGTGGCAGCGCCCGAGCCTGTGCCCGCTCCTGTCGAAGCTGCCAGCGCAGCCGCCGAGGCCGCTTCCGACGCCGCCAGCGCGGTGACCGAGGCTGCCTCTGATGCCGCTGGCGCGGTCACTGAAGCGGCTTCCGACGCCGCTGG
>JAISNB010000173.1 GCA_031276435.1 Burkholderiaceae bacterium
CCTGTGCGCACGCCCTCAGCCTGGCCGCTTCATCTGGCAGCTTGTGGGCAGTTCGGCCTGTTCCGGCGCGATTTCGCGCACGATGCGAAAGCCATAGCCCGAGTCTTCTACGTCAAACGGCACGCCGGGCGCGCCCTTGCGTTCCATCATGCCCACCACCAGCGGCTGCTGGAACTGGTGATCCTGCGCGCGCATGACGCCCGTGCGTGCGGCCAGCGTGACTTTGGCCTGTTCCAGCGCCCGCGCCACGGGCAGCGCCTCGACGCTTTGCGCGCGTTGCATGGCCTGCGCCAGCGCCTCGATCATCAGTTGCATGCGCATGTGCACGTAGTCGTCCTGCGATTTGCTGAACCGCTGGCGGAATGCCTGGTAAAAGGCCGCGCTTTCGGGTGTGTCCACGTTGGGCATCCATTCGGCCACCGCCAGCACGCGGCCCACGCCCGCGTCGCCTATGGCTGCTGGCGCGCCCAGCGCGTTGGCGTAGAAGGTGTAGAACATGCCGTCAAAGCCGATTTCGCGCGCGGCCTTGACCAGCAGTGTCAAGTCGTTGCCCCAATTGCCGGTGAAAACCGCCTGCGCGCCGCTGGCCTTGATTTTGGTGACGTAGGGCAGAAAGTCCTTGACGCGGCCAATGGGGTGCAGTTGCTCGCCGACAATTTGCACGTCGGGGCGCTGCGCGGCAAGTTGGCGGCGCGCTTCGCGCAGCGTGGCCTGACCAAAGCTGTAGTCCTGACCAATCAGGTAGATGCGCTTGAGCGCCGTGTCGGCGCGCACCACTTCCATCAGCGCCGACATGCGCATGTCGGCATGCGCGTCGAAGCGGAAATGCCAGAAGCTGCACAGCCGGTTGGTCAGTTCTGGCTCCACGGCAGAGTAATTGAGGAACAGCACTTGCCGCTGCGGCTCGCGCGCGTTGTGTTTTTCCACCGCATCCACCAGCGCGGCGGCCACCGCCGAGGAGTTGCCCTGCGTGATGACGCGCGCGCCCGCATCGATGGCCGCGCGCAAGGCCTGCAACGCCTCTTGCACCTGACCCTTGCTGTCAAAGCGTTCCACCACCAGTTTGCGCGCGCCACCGGGCAGCGCAATGCCGCCGCGCGCGTTGACGCGCTCGGTGGCCCAAAGCAGGTTGCGGTACACCGCTTCGCCCGTGTTGGCAAACGGCCCGGAGAGCGATTCGATGAGCGCGATTCGCACCGGCTCGCCGCCCGCTGCTGGCGCGGCCCAAAGCGGAGCGGCCAGTGTCGTGGCGCCCAGCGCCAAGGCCGATTTGAGCCAGGCGCGCCGCGCGCCGGAAACGGGTAGATGCAATGCCATTGCTTGAACTCCTGTCCGTAAAAGGGAGCGCCATGATAGCCACTGGCCGCCAGCGCCTTGAAAGCCGCCGCTACAGCGCATCCAGGGGCCAGCGCGGCAACACGTCGACCGCGTACTGGCGGGCAGGCGCCGCTTGCCCGGCCTGCACCCGCATGGCCGCGGCCAGCGCGATCATGGCGCCGTTGTCGGTGCACAAATGCAATTGCGGGTAATGCACGCGCACGCCGTGCTGCGCGCTGGCGGCGTCCATTTGCTGGCGCAGCCGCTGATTGGCGCTCACTCCGCCAGAGACCACCAGACGCCGCAAGCCGCTTTGCGCCACGGCCACCATGGACTTTTTGACCAGCACGTCCACAATCGCCGCCTGCGCGCTGGCGGCCAGATTGGCGCGCTGCGCGTCGGTCAGGGGCTGCGGCGCCAGCCGCTTGATTTGCGTGAGCACCGCCGTTTTCAAGCCCGCGAAAGAGAAATCCAGATTGCCGCTGTGCAGCAGCGGGCGCGGCAAGGCATAGGCCGCGGGGTTGCCCGCCTCGGCCAGCCGCGCCAGCGCGGGGCCGCCGGGATAGCCCAGCCCGAGCAGCTTGGCCGATTTGTCGAAAGCTTCGCCAGCCGCGTCGTCCACCGTCTCGCCCAGCAGTGTGTAGCGGCCCACGCCATCGACGCGCATCAGTTGCGTGTGGCCGCCCGAGACCAGCAGCGCCACAAACGGAAAGCGCGGCGCGTCGGCGCCAAGAAACGGCGCGAGCAAATGCCCTTCCAGGTGGTGCACGCCAAGCACCGGCTTGTCCAGCGCCGCGCCCAGCGCGCAAGCCAAGCCAGCGCCCACCAGCAGCGCGCCAGCCAGACCGGGGCCGCGCGTAAAAGCCACCAGATCCACCGCCGACAGCGCCAGGCCCGCTTGCGCCAGCGCCTGCCGGGTCAGCGGGACGACGCGCCGGATGTGATCGCGGCTGGCCAGCTCGGGCACCACGCCGCCATAATCGGCGTGCATGTCCACTTGCGTATGCAGTGCATGTCCCAGCAGTTGCGGCACCAAATCAGTGCCCGCGCGCACCAGCGCCACGCCCGTCTCGTCACACGAGGACTCGATGCCCAGAACCACGAACTCAGCCATAACCCGCCAGTTTAGCCCGTACATGCGCCAGCGCGAGGCCGTTTTTCAGCCGCGCCGCGCCAGGTTGGCATTGCTCTTGCATCGCTTGGGGTGTCTTGATGGGTGTTTCGATCACCATCGCGCTCATCTGGCAAGCAGTGGTAGGTTGTCTCCTTGGGAGCCTTCGCCGCTCCCCCTTCACAACAGGGCGCTCTCATGTGCCCTGTTTTTTTGTGTGCTTTGCGGCGGCAACTTTGTCATATCGCTTTGCGCCAAAATCCGGCCTGTGACCCCACTGCCCGAAGCCGACCTTTACCGCCCCCTGCTGGCCGCCACGCTGGCGCGCGCCGCCGCCGCTGCCGATGATCTGGCCGTCATCTGCCTGTGCGCCGCGTGGTGCCGCACATGCGACGGCTACCAGCAAGTGTTCGATGCCGTGGCGGCCAGCCATCCGGGGCTGGCCTTCCGCTGGCTGGACATCGAGGACGAGGCCCGGGAAATCGATGACATTGACGTGCAAACCTTTCCCACCCTCATCATCGGCAACGCGCGCCAGGTGCGCTTTGCCGGGCCGGTGCTGCCGCAGGCCGCGCATCTGGAAAAGCTGCTGCGCGGCCTTTGAGGCAGGCGC
>JAISNB010000007.1 GCA_031276435.1 Burkholderiaceae bacterium
AATCGGCAAACTGATCTGGAAGCGTTTTCATGGCCATTCAAATTCAAAATCTCGATCTGCAAGAGCAGGAACAGCTCGACCAACTCAAACACTTCTGGCGCAAGTGGGGCAATCTGATTGTCTGGGGGCTGATTGCCGCGCTCGGCGCGGTGGCAGCCTGGAATGGCTGGCAATACTGGCAGCGCAAGCAGGGTGTGCAGGCGGCGGCCTTGTATGCCGAGCTGGAGCGCGCCGTTGTCGACGGGGAACTGCCGCGCGCTGAACAGGCGCTGGGCGATATCCGCGCCCAATCCGGCGGCACGCTGTATGCCGCGCAGGGCGCGTTGCTGGCCGCCAGTGTGCTGAAAGAAAAAAACAAGGTGGCCGAGGCCAAGGCCGCGCTGGCCTGGGTGGCCGACAAGGGCAGTGACGAAGGTTTGCGCGCCATCGCACGCTTGCGGCTGGCCTCTATCCTGATGGACGAAAAAGCCTACGACGAGGCGGGCAAGCAGCTTTCGGCCAGTTTTCCGCCCGCGTTTGTGGCGCTGGCCGCTGACCGGCGCGGCGATTTGTACGTGTTGCAAGGCAGGCGCTTCGATGCCGTGACCGAGTACGGCAAGGCTTATCAGGGGCTGGATCCAAACGACCGCTACCGCCTGCTTGTGGGCATGAAACTTGGCGCGCTGGGTGTCGATCCGGATGTGCGCCGGGTTTCGCCGTCGGGAGCCGCATCGTGACGATGCCGCCGCGCGAGGCGGCGCGTGCGGCGTCAGGGCGGCGCTTCTGGCAAGGCGGTGGCGCGGTGGCGCTGGCCGCCGCGCTGTTGGCGGCGTGTTCTTCTGGCTCGATCCGGCCCAAGCCCGCCGAGTTGCCGGTCAACGCGCCGGTTATCGGTGTCGAGCGGGTGTGGACGGCGCGGCTTGCCAGCGCCATTGACTTTCCGCTCCAGGTGGCCGTGCGGGATGGGCGCGTCACGCTGGCTGGTGGCAATGGTACGGTGGTCACGCTCGATGGCGCCACGGGCGCGGAGTTGGCGCGCACTTCGCTGGGCGAGGCGCTTTCGGCGGGTGTCGGCAGCGACGGCACGGTCAGCGCCGTGGTTACGCGCGGCAGTCAGGTGGTGGCGCTGGAAGGCGCCAAACAGTTGTGGCGTTACGACCTCAAGACACAAAGTTTTACGCCGCCGCTGGTGGCGGGCGGGCGCGTGTTCGTGCTGGGTGCAGACCGTTCGGTCACCGCGCTTGATGCGCAAAACGGCCAGTTGCTGTGGCGCATCGCGCGCTCGACCGAGCCGCTGGTGCTGCGGCAAGCCGGTTTGCTGATGGCGCATGGCAATACGCTGGTGGCCGGGCTGTCGGGCCGCCTGGCGGGCATCGATCCCGATACCGGCAGTGTGCTCTGGGAAGCGCCGCTGGCTGTTTCGCGCGGCACCAACGATGTCGAGCGCCTGATCGATTTGCTGGGCGGCGTCAGTCGGCAAGGCGATGTGGTTTGCGCGCGCGCCTTCCAGACCGCCGTGGGCTGCGCCAATGTGGCCAGCGGGGAAGTGGTCTGGAGCAAACCCGCCGCTGGCAGCGTGGGCGTGGTCGGGGATGCCGATCTGGTTTTTGGCGCTGAGTCCGACGGCCAGGTTGTGGCCTGGCGCGCCGCCAGTGGCGAGCGGGCCTGGCTTTCAGAGCGCCTGATGTGGCGCGATCTGACCGGCCCGCTGGTGCTGGGCCGCTCCGTGATACTGGGCGACAGTCAGGGCTGGGTGCACATGCTGGCGCGCGTCGATGGCTCGCACGTCAACCGCATGATGACCGATTCATCGGGCGTGGCCGCCCCGCCGGTGGTTGCTGGCAATACGCTGGTGGTGGTCACGCGCGCGGGCGGCGTGTACGGCTTCCAGCCTGAATAGAAAAAAGCCGTTTCGGAGTTGGCGTGAAACCTGTCCTGGCCCTGATCGGGCGTCCCAACGTGGGCAAGTCCACGCTGTTCAACCGGCTCACCAAAAGCCGCGATGCCATCGTGGCCGATTTTGCCGGTCTGACGCGCGACCGCCATTACGGCCAGGGGCGTTTGGGCCAGCGCGAATACATCGTCATCGATACCGGCGGTTTCGAGCCTGAGGCCGATGAGGGCAGCATCTTGCGCGAGATGGCGCGCCAGAGCCGGCAAGCCGTGGCCGAGGCCGATGTGGTCATCTTCGTGCTCGACGCGCGCGCCGGGCTGTCGGGGCAGGATCACGACATCGCCCGCTATTTGCGCCGCCTGGGCAAGAACTGCCTGCTGGTGGCCAACAAGGCTGAAGGCATGCGCGAGGGCGCGCAACTGGCTGAGTTCTACGAGCTGGGCCTGGGCGAGGTGCTGCCCGTTTCGGCGGCGCACGGCCAGGGTGTGCGTGGCCTGATCGAGCGTGCGCTCGATGCGCTGGGCCTGCCCGAACCAGAGGACGACGGCGACGCGGCTGAAGCTGAAGCGGCGCGGCAAACCATCCGGCTGGCGGTGGCCGGGCGCCCCAACGTGGGCAAATCCACGCTCATCAACACCTGGCTGGGCGAGGAGCGGCTGGTCGCCTTTGACTTGCCGGGCACCACGCGCGACGCCATATCGGTGCCTTTCGAGCGCAACGGCCAGAAGTTTGAACTGATCGACACCGCGGGCCTGCGCCGCAAGGGGCGGGTGTTCGAGGCAATCGAGAAATTCTCCGTGGTCAAGACGCTACAGGCCATTGAATCGGCCAACGCCGTTTTGCTGCTGCTCGACGCTACGCAGGGCGTGACCGATCAGGACGCGCACATCGCGGGCTTCATTCTGGAAGCGGGCCGCGCCGTGGTGCTGGCCGTCAACAAATGGGACGCGACAGACGCCTACCAGCGCGAGCAATTGCAGCGCCAGATCGAAAACCGGCTGGCCTTCCTCAAATTTGCCGAACTGCATTTCATCTCGGCCAAGAAGCGCCAGGGGCTGGGGCCGCTGTGGGCCTCGATCGCGCAAGCGCACCGCGCGGCCATGCGCAAGATGCCCACGCCGCAACTGACGCGCGCGCTGCAAGAGGCGGTGCAGTTCCAGGCGCCCCGGCGCAGCGGCATGTTCCGCCCCAAGCCGCGCTACGCGCACCAGGGCGGCATGAATCCGCCGGTGATCGTGGTGCACGGCAACTCGCTGGAACACGTCACAACCACTTACAAACGCTATCTGGAAGGGCGTTTCCGCAAGGTATTCGATCTGACAGGCACGCCGCTGCGCATCGAAATGAAAACCACGCGGAACCCTTACGCGGATGGCGACTCCTAGGCAAAGACCTTGTTTCATGCCTTTGGGGGAAGGCGCGCCAGGCGGCGCCCGTCTTGGCAAAGGCATCGGGCAGGTTGTCCGCGCCATGCAAAACATGGCGTTTTTTTGCAACTCCGCACTTGAGATGGCCGGCAGAGGCCATACATGCGGCTTCTCAACCCCGGGTGCGCCAGCAAACAGGCATGGCCTGTGTTATCGTCCCCCTTCACAAACTACGTTCTCAGGAACACGGAGCATATCGTGAGCAACAAAGGGCAACTCCTACAAGACCCATTTCTGAACATTCTGCGGCGCGAGCACGTGCCAGTTTCCATTTACCTGGTCAACGGCATCAAGCTGCAAGGGCAGATTGAATCTTTTGACCAGTATGTGGTTCTGCTGCGCAACACCGTCACCCAGATGGTTTACAAGCACGCCATTTCCACCATTGTTCCGGGCCGGGCCGTCAACTTCTCGGCGGCTCAAGAGGCCCCGGAAAACGCGCCCAAATAACCTCTCTGGCCTGATGCCGCCAGCATGGCGTGCTCCTTTTTCAGGAGCACGCCTGCATTTTTCCCCACTTCGCCATCGCCACTTCAAACGCTTTCAGCCCCAACGCCGCGCCGGACTTTGTGCCCGTGGTGCTTGT
Organism: Burkholderiaceae bacterium; assembly: GCA_031276435.1. GTDB lineage: Bacteria > Pseudomonadota > Gammaproteobacteria > Burkholderiales > Burkholderiaceae_C > Ottowia. The sequence continues at coordinate 3,887 of JAISNB010000007.1, forward strand.
GGGCGTGGACGTTGGGCAGGCGAAGGATTTCGACGCCGATCTGCTGGAGCTTGGCCTGCTGGCGCAAACCGCGGGCTTGCAGCCCGTGGCGCGTCTGGCCTGCAAGCGCCGCGCGCCCGACGCGGCGCTGTTCGTGGGCAGCGGCAAGGCGCAGGAAATTCTCGACCTGGCCCAGTTGCACGGCGCGCGCGAGGTGCTGTTTGACCAGGCGTTAAGCCCGGTGCAGCAGCGCAATCTGGAGCGCCTCATCGGCCTGCCGGTCAACGACCGCACCTTGCTGATCCTGGAGATTTTTGCGCAGCGCGCGCGCAGTCACGAGGGCAAATTGCAGGTCGAACTGGCGCGCCTGCAATACCTGAGCACGCGGCTGGTGCGCCGCTGGAGCCACCTGGAGCGCCAGCAAGGCGGCATTGGCGGGCGCGGCGGCCCGGGCGAAACGCAGATCGAACTGGATCGCCGCATGATTGCCGAGGCCATCGGGCGCACCCGCGAGCGCCTTGTCAAAGTCAAGCGCCAGCGCAAGACGCAGCGGCGCCAGCGCGAGCGCCGGGGCACCTTCAACATCTCGCTGGTGGGCTACACCAACGCGGGCAAATCCACGCTGTTCAATGCGCTGGTCAAGGCGCGCGCCTACGCGGCGGACCAGTTGTTTGCCACGCTGGACACCACCACGCGCCAGCTTTACCTGGGCGAGGCGGCGGGGTCGGTCTCGCTGTCGGACACCGTGGGCTTCATCCGCGATTTGCCGCACGGATTGATCGATGCCTTTGAAGCCACCTTGCAGGAAGCCGCCGACGCCGATTTGCTGCTGCACGTGGTGGATGCGGCCAATCCCGCTTTCCCCGAGCAAATGGCGCAGGTGCAGCAAGTGCTCCACGAAATTGGCGCGGGCGCGATTGCCCAGTTGCTGGTGTTCAACAAATTCGACGCCTTGCCGCCCGAGCGCCAGCCGCGGCAGTTGCAAGACCAGATGGAAGTGGTCGGCGGGCAGCGCGTGCCGCGCGTTTTCGTCAGCGCCCGGCGCGGCGACGGCCTGCACTTGCTGCGCGAGGCGCTGGCCCAATGGGCATGCCGCGGCCCGGATGCGTCAAAATCCGGCGCACAAGCCGATGCCGATGCCGACGGCGCCGCAACCCGGCCCCAGCCTTTGCGGTTTGGGCACAATCACCCGCTGAACCTCTGAAGTAATTTTTCTCTCCATGACGACATCCTTACCAGAGTCGCGCCGGCCTTTGTCGTGGGTGCGCGGCATGTTCAACCGCAACGATCCGCGTTGGGAGCGCGACGATTCGCCCGCGCCGCAGCCATCCGCTTCGGATGACGGCAAGGAAGGTGGCGAGCCGCCGCCCGACCGGCCAGCACCACCGCCGGGCCGGGGGCGCAACTCCAGCTCGGGGCCGCCCGATCTCGATGAGATATGGAACGACTTCAACCGCAAACTCGCAGGGCTGTTTGGCGGCGGCAGTGGCAATGGTGGCCGGAACAATGGCCGGGGCAGCGGCAATGGCGATCTTCAGCCCGACATGAAAAACGCTGGCGTGGGCGCGGGCGTGATTGCCGCGGTGGCGTTTGCGCTTTGGCTGTGCTCGGGCTTTTTCATCGTGCAAGAGGGCGAGCAGGCCGTCATCACGCGCTTTGGCCAGTACCACTCCACCGTGGGCGCTGGCTTCAACTGGCGCCTGCCGTATCCCATCGAGCGGCAAGAGGTGGTAATGGTCACGCAGATTCGCTCGGCAAACGTGGGCGGCGACAGCATCGTCAGCAGCACCGGATTGCGCCAGTCGGGCATGCTGACCGCGGACGAGAACATCATCGAAGTCAATTTTGCCGTGCAGTACCGCCTCAATGACGCGCGTGCCTACCTGTTTGAAAGCGACGAGCCTGACAAAGCCGTGGTCAAGGTGGCCGAGGCTGCCGTGCGCGAAGTGGTGGGCAAGATGACCATGGACAAGGCGCTGGCCGAGGAGCGCGACCAGATCGCCCCGCGCGTGCGTAACCTCATGCAGAAAATGCTGGACAGCTACAAGATCGGCATCGAGGTGATGGCAGTCAACATGCAGCAAAGCGGCGTGCGCCCGCCCGAGCAGGTCAAGGACGCGTTCGACGACGTGCTCAAGGCCGACCAGGAAAGCAAGCGCATGCAAAACGAGGCGCAGGCCTACGCCAACGACATCGTGCCCCGGGCCGAGGGCACGGCCTCGCGCATCCTGGAGCAGGCCGAAGCCTACAAGGTCAGCACCGTGGCGCAGGCCGAGGGCGATGCCGGGCGTTTTACCGCCGTGTTGCAGGAGTATCAAAAAGCGCCCAAGGTGGTGCGCGACCGCCTGTACCTGGATGCCATGCGGCAGGTCTACGGCAACGTCAACAAAATCATCGTGGACAGCCGCTCCGGTGCCAACCTGCTGTATCTGCCGCTCGACAAGCTCACGCAGCAGCAGGCGACTGCCACCAGCGGCAATGCGGCAGCGGGCGCAGCCAGCGGTGGCGCTGCCGCGCCGCAGCCAGCGGTGATCCCGGGCGCGGCCAGCGGCAACGCGCGCGATGGCGCCCGCACCCGCGAGCGCGAATCAAGATAAGGCGGGAAAGCACATCATGAACAGAATCGGATTCATCGCAACCAGTGTGCTAATCGTCCTGGCGCTCCTGTCGACCACCATGTTCGTGGTGGACCAGCGGCAATTTGGCGTGGTCAAGGCGCTCGGGCAGATCAAGCGGGTTGAACACACGCCCGGCCTCAAATTCAAGCTGCCGCCGCCCTTGCAGAACGTCACCTATCTGAACAAGCGCCTGCTCACGCTCAACAGTTCCGACGGTTCCGACGCCGGGCCAGTGCTCACCGCCGAAAAGCAGCGCGTGGTCATTGACTGGTATGTGCGCTGGCGCATCACCGATCCGGCCACCTACATTCCCAACGTTGGCGTGACCGAAGACGATGGCGCGCAGCAACTCAACCGCGTGGTACGCAACGCGTTCCAGGAAGAAATCAACCGCCGCACAGTGCGCGAGCTGATCTCCACGCAGCGCGAAAAACTGATGGCCGACGTCAAGAACGCCGTCATCAAAACCGTCACCAGCGGCGAAAAACCCTGGGGCATGGAAATCGTCGACGTGCGCATGACGCGCGTCGATTACGTGGAATCCATCTCCGAATCGGTGTACCTGCGCATGGAGGCCGAGCGCAAGCGCGTGGCCAACGAATTGCGCGCCACCGGCGCCGCCGAAGCCGAGCGCATCCGCGCCGAGGCTGAGCGCCAGCGCGAAATCACCGAGGCCAACGCCTACAGCCAGGCGCAGAAAACCAGGGGCGAGGGCGATGCCCTGGCCAACCGCATCTATGCCCAAGCCTTTGGCAAAGACCCGCAGTTTGCCGAGTTCTATCGCAGCCTTGAGGCCTACAAAACCAGTGTGGGCAAAAGCGGTGACGTGCTGGTGCTCGACCCCGCCAACTCCGACTTCTTCCGCGCCATGAAAGGCGCGGCCGCTGCCACCACCGCCGCGCCGCAGCGTTGACGCGCGCGCACCGCCGTCCCATGACAGGGCAAACCGGCTTTTGGGTGGCGGCTCTGGCGCTGGCACTGGTGCTTGAAGGGCTGCTGCCTTTTCTCTCGCCCGGCGCCTGGCGCAACGTGGTCGCGGAAATTGCCCGCATGACCGACGGGCAAATCCGCTTTTGCGGCCTGCTCGCCGTGCTGCTGGGGCTGGCGCTGCTGTGGCTGGTTGTCTGAGGCAAACGCGCCACGACACCGTGCAATGGCAAGGCGGCGCGCCTGCCCGCCATGACGCATGCATTTCTCTCTCCTTAAGAATCTATCCGTAAATAATATTAACGGTCAACGGCACCTTGCGGAAGGCGATGATGGCCGCCGCGAGGTGGTTGAGGGCGAGGAAACTGCGTTCGAGCTTTTCGTAGCGCACGAGCA
>JAISNB010000100.1 GCA_031276435.1 Burkholderiaceae bacterium
CGGCAATCGGCAATCGGCAATCGGCAATCGGCAATCGGCAATCGGCAATCGGCAATCGGCAATCGGCAATCGGCAATCGGCAATCGGCAATCGGCAATCGGCAATCGGCAATCGGCAAATAAAATTAACGTATTAGAAAAATCTGCTGATTACTGTTTTTCATATAAACAATCTTTCCGCAGACTGGCCCGCGCACTGATGACAGCGGCCATGGCCTGCGCGGCTTGGGGCACAGCCCCCGCACATGCCGCCATCTCCATCACAGAAACAGACGCGGATTCTTTCCGCTACGCCACAGCGCCGAACTGGACGCTTCTTGGTACGGGTACAGCATTTTCAGGAGTGGCTTGGACACCCCATTTGACCGCTAACCCGGCAGGCACAGATCCCGCAGGTGCTGGCTGGCTGAGGCTGACTGAAAATGTGAATTTGCAGGCTGGAACGGCTGTCTACAACACAGCTTTTTCGCGCGCGGAAGGCTTGCAAATCATCTTTGATTATGTTGCTTACGGTCATAGCAGCAGCGAAGATGCCGATGGAATCGCGTTTTACCTTATCGATGGCAGTACCGTCAGTCCCACATTGGGCAGTTACAGCGGCTCTCTGGGATATGTAGGGGTAACCAAAGGCTATGTGGGCGTTGGGTTGGATGAATGGGACAATTGCGCGTCGCCGCCGTGCAATCCGTCACCGTCCCAAAACCAGCGGGTAGTCGTGTGGGGCGCCGCCCCTTCTTTTCCATTTTTGATCTCTCCAATTTATTTGTCCGGTACGGCTCTAGGGCAAATTTCAACGACCCAATCTGACCGTTCAGATGCGCGCACTGTGCGCATCACCATTTCACCTGCTTCATCTGCTTTGCCCCCGACGGTGACCGTGGAAATCAATCCCAACGATGGCGTCACAGGCTTTGTCAAGGTGATCGATGCTCTCTCGCTGGCTGGCAATGGCCCGGTGCCCGCGACTTTCAAGCTTGGCATTAGCGCCAGCACGGGCGGCGCGAACAACATTCACGAGGTGCGCATCAGGAGTGCAAAAACGCTTGTCAGCGCCGTTCCCACACTGGGTGAAAGCACATTGGGCGCGTTGGCGGTGCTGCTGGCGCTTTTGACTCTGCCCGCGCTGCGCCGCCGTTTCAAGAATTGAATGTTTGCAGGGGTTGGAATACCCTCACCCTGACCTTCTCCCCCACGAATGGGGGAGAGGGTGAGAAATATAAATGCGCCGCGCTTGTCCAAGGTGGCGAGGATGAAGAATACAGCGTCGCGCATGCCCAAGGTGGCGAGGAAATGGATGCATGGATGCGGTGGATTGCCACAGGCCTGCGGCCCTCGCAATGACGAGGGAGGAAGAGGGATTGCGCCACATTGAGCGGCATCCGCAATGGCGCATGCCTTTTCTCTTCCTCACAGGCAAAGCAGCCGCAATGCTCCCTCTCCCCCAAGGGGGCGAGGGTAAAAAAATACAAATGCGCCGCGCTTGCCCAGGGTGGCGAAGGCGATTGGTTTGAGTCAGGGTTTTCTTGGACGCAAAGCCCATTCCGGCACCCGCCGCCTGAATGGACGCTGCCAGCGCGCCGCTGGGGCTGCCAAGTGAACACGGAACGCGCGGGCAAGCCGCGCGCCGCCGCAAACGGTTGCGGCAAGGCTCAGACGCGCCGCGCCAGTTCAGGGGCTTTGCCGATGTAGCTGGCGGGCGTGAGCGCCAGCAGGCGGGTTTTTTCGGCCAGGGGGATGTCCAGCCCCTCAATGAGCGCGTGCAGCGCCTCGCGCGTGACTTGCTGGCCGCGCGTGGCTTGCTTGAGCTTTTCGTATGCGCCGGGTACGCCAAAGCGGCGCATGACGGTCTGGATGGGTTCGGCCAGCACTTCCCAGGCGCTGTCCAGGTCGGCGCGCAGCGCGGCTTCGTTGAGTTCCAGCTTGTCCAGGCCCGCCAGCAGCGATTGATGGGCCAGCAGCGCGTGGCCCAGTGCCACGCCCATGTTGCGCAGCACGGTGGAGTCGGTCAGATCGCGCTGCCAGCGGCTGACGGGCAGTTTTTCGGCCAGATGGCGCAGCAGCGCGTTGGACAGGCCCAGGTTGCCTTCGGCGTTTTCAAAGTCGATGGGGTTGACTTTGTGCGGCATGGTCGATGAGCCGATTTCGCCCGCTTTGAGTTTTTGCCTGAAGTAGCCCAGGCTGATGTAGCCCCAGATGTCGCGCGCCAGATCGATCAGTATGGTGTTGGCGCGGGCCACGGCGTCGAACAGTTCGGCCATGTAGTCGTGTGGTTCGATCTGGATGCTGTAGGGCTGGAACGTCAGGCCCAGGCCGGCGGGCGCGGGCGTTTCGATGACGCGGCGGCTGAAAGCCTCCCAGTCGAAACCGGGCCAGGCCGACAGGTGCGCGTTGAAGTTGCCCACCGCGCCGTTCATTTTGCCGAGCAGTTTGACGCCTGCCACTTGCGCGCGCGCCGCGCGCAGGCGCGCAACCGTTACCGCCAGTTCTTTGCCCACCGTGGTCGGGCTGGCGGTTTGCCCGTGTGTGCGGCTGAGCATGGGCGCCGCGGCGTGTGTGTGCGCCAGCTCCCGCAGGCGCGCCAGCACGCTATCGAGCGCGGGCAGCAGCGCCGCGTCGCGTCCGTCCTTGAGTTGCAGTGCGTGGCTGGTGTTGTTGATGTCCTCGCTGGTGCAGGCAAAGTGCACGAATTCGGCTGCGCGCTCCAGTTCGGGCTGGCCGGAAAAGCGCGCCTTGATCCAGTATTCGACGGCCTTGACGTCGTGATTGGTGGTTTTTTCGATCTGCTTGATGGCCGCGCCGTCAGCGGGCGAAAAGTGCTCGACCATCTGGCGCAGGTGCGCGCGCGCCGCCGCCGACAGGGGTGCGAATTCGGCAAACCCGGCATCGGAGAGCGCTTCGAACCAGGCCAGCTCCACCCGCACGCGGCGTTGCATATAGCCCCATTCGCTCATGATGGGCCGCAAGGCGGCCAGTTTGGCGGCGTAGCGCCCGTCCAGCGGCGATACGGCCGTCAGTTCTGTCAGTTCCATGGGGCTGGCATTTTAGAAGAACCCGCTAAACGGGTAGCGAGGCGGCGCCGGCGCCACAGCCCGAGCGGGGCAGGCAAGGCCGCCTGGCTGGCCTTGGGGCCGGAGAGCGCAGGCTTCAACAACTGGTCAACAAGTTCTAGAATTCAGGGTTATCCATTAGAAAAGCGTTTTCCCACATGTCATCCATGCGATTGATCGGCAATTTGACCAGTCCCTACGTGCGCAAGGTGCGCGTGGTGCTGGCCGAGAAAAAGCTCGACTACAAACTGGTGCTGGAAAATCCCTGGGAAGCCGATTCGCCCGTGGCGCGCGCCAACCCGCTGTGCCAGGTGCCCTGCCTGGTCATGGAAGGGCAGGAAGCTGTTTTTGATTCGCGCGTCATCGTCGAATACCTGGACTCGCTCTCGCCCGTGGGCAAGCTCATTCCTTCAGAGAGCCGCCAGCGCGTGGAAGTCAAAACCTGGGAAGCCCTGGCCGACGGCCTGTGCGACGCCGCCCTGACCGCGCAGATGGAACAGACCTGGCCCGACCGCACAGCCGCGCAACGCTGCCAGCCGTGGATCGAGCGGCAGTTGGACAAAATCCACGCGGCGCTGGCGGCCATGAGTTCGGGCCTGGCCGCCAAGCCCTGGTGCTCGGCCAGCGTGCATCTGTCGCTGGCCGACATCGCCGTGGGCTGCGCGCTGGGCTATCTGGATTTGCGCTTTCCCCGCATCGACTGGCGCGCCCGCCACGACAATCTGGCGCAATTGATGGAGCGGCTGAACCAGCGCCCCAGCTTCGCGGAAACCGCCCCGCCCGCAACCTGACGGGCGCGGCTTTCTTCCCGGGCCGCCAGCGGCGGCAGGCAGCAAGCGCCGTCGTCGTCCCTCCCTCAAAAGCAAACTGCCGCACCCGGAAAACCGGGATGCGGCAGTTTTTGAATAAAAAAGCTGCCGAAGCGGCCTTGAAACGAATGAGGAGGGAAGGAGGAGGAAGAACGTTTCAGGCTTTCAACGACAACAGACCGAAGTCCGATGACGAAGGCTTGGCAGCGTCAAGGCAATGGTCGAAACGATTGCCATCCTGTAGCACTAACTTGCACATGAATAGAGGCCAAGTATGCCTCAGAGTTCCGCCAAGCTTCAAACAAGTCGTAAGAAATCGTAAGATCATGTAACAAAGCGCCTGTTCTGGCGCTTTCCGGGCGTTGTGAAAAATCCACACGCCGCGCCAGATTGCGCCCCGCGCAGCCTGCCCATACCAGAAATAGCGACAAGCAATTGGACGCCAAAGATAAGAATAAATATCATTTGCGGAACATGCTTTTCGTGGAGAGTTCAAATGCGCCGCTTCATCGACCGCAACCGCCTTGTGCTTGAAAAAACCGCCAGCTATTACGTGATGCACATCGTCGTGGCCGCCCTGGTTGCCTACGCGGTGACCGGGCAATTGTGGATGGCGCTGACGCTCAGCCTGCTCGAACCCACCGTGCAAGCCCTGGCGTTTTTCGTTCACGAAAAATTCTGGCAGCGCGCCCGTGCGGCAGATTCCGCGCCGCTGGCCGCCGCAGCAGGAACGCCAGGAAACCGCCATTGAGAGGGCGGCAGGGCACGTGGCAATCCATGTGGTTTTCATTTGGGCGACACTCTTTCCGTTTGTGTCTCGCGGAGAAATCCCCTCACCCAAACCCTCTCTCCCCCAAGGGGCGAGGGTAAAGAGACGGGTTGCATTGGGGCGGATGCTTTTTTGTTTGCGCCGTGGCATGTGCCATACTGCAAGCGTTGTATTTCCTTGCACTTTTTCCAGGTTGTATCCTGCCCGCTTGCGCGCCATGGGAGTCGGTTTTGGCAGATCATGGCCGCCCGCTGGCGGCGGGGCTGTTGGTGGTTGGTGATTGTGGCTGACGCTGCTGCTGGTATTTGCTCCGTGTTTTCCGCTGTCGCGCTTGCCGAGCGGCTCTGCGACGGGCCGGTTGCCTGGTTGTGTGCCTCAGGCGCAAAAGCGCGGCGCCAGCCAAAGCCATCTCCCCCGCCCTGATGCGCCCGCCGCCCACATTGCGCCGGGCCGCCTGAATTTTCTGAATTTGTTTCCAATCCAGTCACTCGCACGAAAAACCATGCCTCACAACACGCATCCAGAAGACAAACACACCGAACTGCGCCGCGCCGCACTGCACTATCACGAGCATCCGGTGCCCGGCAAGATTGCCATTGCGCCGACCAAGCAACTGGTCAACCAGCGCGATCTGGCCATGGCCTACAGTCCCGGCGTGGCCGCGCCGTGCGAAGAGATTGTGCAAGACCCGTCCGCCGCGTTCCGCTACACCGCGCGTGGCAATTTGGTGGGCGTGGTCACCAACGGTACGGCGGTGCTGGGGCTGGGCGACATCGGGCCGCTGGCGGGCAAGCCGGTCATGGAAGGCAAGGGCGTGCTGTTCAAGAAGTTCTCGGGCATCGATGTGTTCGACATCGAGATCAACGAGAAAGACCCGGACAAACTGGTGGAAATCATTGCCGCACTGGAGCCTACGTTTGGCGGCATCAATCTGGAGGACATCAAGGCGCCCGATTGCTTTTACATCGAGCGCAAGCTGCGCAAGCGCCTGAACATTCCGGTGTTTCACGATGACCAGCACGGCACGGCCATTGTGGTGGGCGCGGCTGTGCTCAACGGCCTGAAGGTGGTCGGCAAGCGCATCGAAGAGGTCAAACTGGTGGCCTCGGGCGCGGGCGCGGCGGCGCTGGCCTGCATTGGCCTGCTGGTCAAATTGGGGCTTAGGCGCGAACACATCTGGGTGACCGACATCAAAGGCCTGGTCTACGAGGGCCGCACCGAACTGATGGATCCGGACAAGGCCATCTACGCGCAAAAAACCGATCAGCGCACGCTGGCTGAGGTCATCGAGAACGCCGACGTGTTTTTGGGCCTGTCGGCTGGCAAAGTGCTCAAGCCCGACATGGTGGCAAAAATGGCCGCGCGTCCCATCATTTTGGCGCTGGCCAATCCCACGCCGGAAATCTCGCCCGAAGAGGTCAAGGCCGTGCGCGGCGACGCCATCATGGCCACGGGCCGCACGGATTACCCCAACCAGGTCAACAACGTGCTGTGCTTTCCGTACATCTTTCGCGGCGCGCTCGACTGCGAGGCCACCACCATCACCGACGAGATGGAAATCGCTGCCGTGCACGCCATTGCCGATCTGGCCCAGGCCGAACAAAGCGAAGTGGTGGCGCGCGCCTACGTGGGCGAACACCTGGCCTTCGGGCCGGAATACCTGATTCCCAAGCCGTTCGATCCGCGCCTGATGATCAAGATTGCCCCGGCCGTGGCCGAAGCCGCCGCGCAAAGCGGCGTGGCGCAGCGCCCCATCGCCGATCTGGAAGCCTACCGGCAAAAGCTGCAAACCTTTGTCTACGCCTCGGGCACAACCATGAAGCCCATCATCGCCGCCGTGCGCACAGCCACCAAAAAGCGCGTGGCCTATGCCGAAGGCGAGGACGAGCGCGTGCTGCGCGCGGCGCAAATTGTGGTGGACGAGAAAATCGCCCGGCCCACACTCATTGGCCGACCAGCCATCATCGGCCAGCGCATCGAAAAATTCGGACTGCGCCTGCGCGAAGGCGTGGACTACGATGTGGTCAACACCGAACGCGACCCGCGCTACCGCAGCTTCTGGCAAACCTACCACGAGCTTGGCAAGCGCAAGGGCGTCACCGTATCCGTGGCGAAAATCGAAATGCGCCGCCGACTCACGCTGATCGGCTCCATGCTGCTGCGTTGCGGCGACGTGGACGGACTCATTTGCGGCACCTGGGGCACCAACGGCCTGCACCTGAACTACATCGACCAAGTCATCGGCCTGCGCGAAGGCGCCAAAACCTACGCATGCATGAACGGGTTGATGCTGCCGGGCCGCCAGATATTCCTGGCCGACACACACGTCAACTACGACCCATCGGCCTGGCAACTGGCCGAAATCACCATCATGGCCGCGGAGGAAATGATCCGCTTCGGCCTCAAACCCAAGGCCGCGCTGCTCTCGCACTCCAACTTTGGCTCATCCCGAGAGCCGAGCGCCGTCAAAATGCGCGAAGCCCTGATTCTGGCGCAAGAAAAAGCGCCCTGGCTGGAAGTGGACGGCGAAATGCATGGCGACGTGGCGCTCGACGGCGCGCAGCGCAGCGCCGTCCTGCCCGACGCCACACTGGCCGGTGACGCCAACCTGCTGGTCTTTCCCAGCCTGGACGCCGCCAACATCGCCTACAACTTGCTCAAAACCGCCGCGGGCGGCAACATCGCCATCGGCCCCATCCTTCTGGGCGCGGCAAAACCCGTGCACATCCTCACGGCCAGCACCACTGTCAGGCGCATCGTGAACATGACCGCGCTCACCGTGGCCGAAGCCAACACCCAGTAGCGCAGCGGCCCGCCCCCGCAGCCCATAGGGAGCTACATAGCGGAAAGAGGGTTCGGGAAAGCGGACAGTGATTGTTTCCGCAAACCCCAAAAACGCGCGTCATTGCGAGGGGCCTTGGCCCCGTGACAATCCATACGGCGTTTGCGCAGGGACGCCGTTTTTTGGGTACACGCCCCCGGCCCGCAGGCGGCAAGCGCCATCTTCCGCAGGGGCGGGTTTCAAACCCGCCCCCTGCGCGCTCGCACGGGGAAACGCACGAGAAAAACCAGCGGGCAAGGATGCCCACGCTCCCAGATATATCTGCCTGCTGTGTAGATACCTATGCTGGCAGCCACCACGCGCGGGCAAGCGCGGCCTGTTTGCCGGGGCGCTTGCGCTGGGGACAGCAAGCGGTAAAAGCGCGCGGCCCGTCTGCGTCGCGCGCGCCGTGTGATCCGCGCAATCTCCCCGCTGGCGCCAGGCCCATTCCTCAGGCAAACGCGCGCACCCAAACCGGCCTTGCGGAATGATTTGCCTGTTTTTTGGGCAAGTCCTTGCAATTTGGCCTGCCTTGCCGCATACTAGCGGCTTGCTTTTTCGGGTTGACCAGCCGGTTTCCGAAAGGTGTTTTTCATGGTGCGAACAGCGGCATCGCGTGCGATCCGGATTGTTTCGCTGGCGTTGCTGCTGTGCGCGCCCCTGTCCCAGGCGGGCGGGGAAGCGCAGACTTGGCGGCAACAAGAGCAGGCAACAGCCGAATCGGCCTTCATTGCCCTGGCCGATCTGCCCAGTCAGGGGCGCAAGACCTATCGCCTGATTCTTCAGGGCGGGCCTTTCCCCCACGACAAGGACGGAACGGTCTTTGGCAATCGCGAGGGCCTGCTGCCAGCCATGAAACGCGGCTACTACCGCGAATACACCGTCGAAACCCCTGGTTTGCGCAACCGTGGCGCCAGACGCATTGTGTGTGGCGGCCCCGAGCCAACCCGGCCCAAAGCCTGTTATTACACCAGCGATCATTACTCGAATTTCCGAAGGATCATCGAATGAAGGCGCTCGAACAGTTTCAGCCAGCCTCGCCTCTGGCACCCGCAGCCGATTTTTCAACCCCGGAGAAAGCCGCCAAAATGGACGCGCTCGTTCGCCAACCCAAGGAAGAGGCGCCCCTCAAAGGCGTGCGCCCCAACATCGTGCAATCGATACGCGCCTACCACGCGTATGACCTGCACAACGCCGCCCAGCAACTGGGACAACACTTTCTCTACGCCAACCTGGCGCAGGCCCAGACCAAGCAGGACGTGCTGGAAATGATCGCGCAGCAATTCACGCTGCCGCCGCACTTTGGCCGCAACTTTGACGCGCTCTACGACTGCATGACCGACCCGCTGCACAAATCGGGGCCACAGCCGGGCTTTGTCGTCGTGCTCGAACACATTCCCGCCACCACCAAATTCGACAAGGAAGCGCGCGAGCAACTGCTCGACATCTTCCGCGACACCGCCGAATACTGGGCCGACAGGAAAATACCCTTCCGGTGTTTCTATTCTTTTCTGTAGCCCGTTCTGCATCCACCGGCCAAGCAGAACGGGCGCACCAGGCCCCGGGCGCAGTCACCCATGGCGGCGCTGCCCCAAACAGCGCACTCGACCAGGGTGGCGAGAAAATGCCCACCGACAAACTGGTTGACATCTCCGCGCTGGCGCTGCGCATGAGCAGCCCCTTCAACCCCGGCTACTGGCTCGCTGCCGCCGCCTGACCGGCGCGCGCTGCGGCATTGTCGCCCTGCGCCGCCGCCAACCCGCAAAAGGCTGCCCGCCACGGGCGGCTTTTTTTGCGCAGTACCATCCCAAAATCAGCGCAACACGCGGTGCGCCAACGCGGGCAAGCGCGCGCGTTGCGCCGCCATGGCGGCGGCATCCAGATCGGCCAGCGCCAGCCCCGGCCCTTCAGCATGCAGGGCCAGCACCTGCCCCCAGGCGTCAATCACCATGCTGCGGCCCCAAGTCTGGCGGCCATTTTCATGTACCCCACCCTGCGCCGCCGCCACTACGCAGCACAAATTCTCGATGGCCCGCGCGCGCAGCAGCACATCCCAATGCGCTTGCCCCGTCACGTGGGTAAAGGCGCTGGGCACCAGCAACAAATCCGCCCCCTGCGCCGACAAGGCGCGGTACAACTCGGGAAAACGCAAGTCATAGCAAACGCTCAAACCCACGCGCCACACATGACCATCGCGCGACGGCAAATCGAACCACGCGGGCGCGCGACCCGCCTGCAAAGTGGCGGCCTCGTCGTAGCCGCGCGCGCCATCGTCGAACTTGAACAAATGAATCTTGTCATACGCCGCCACGCGCTCGCCATGCGGATTGAACACCAGCGCCGCATTGCGCACCCGCTGACCTGGCGGTTCGGTAGACAGCGGCACCGTACCGCCCGCAACCCACAGCCCCAGCGCCCGCGCCTGCCCGGCCAGCCAGTGCTGCAACGGGCCATCGCCCAACGGCTCCGCAATGGCGAGCTTGCTGGCATCGTCCTGACCCATCAGGCAAAAATACTCGGGCAGCACAGCCAACTCAGCGCCTTGTGTGGCAGCTTGCGCCAGCAGCCCTTGCGCGACACGCAGATTGGCATCCAGTGCGCAGCCAGAAACCATTTGAAGCGCGGCAACTTTCATGACCCCTTCCCCCAAGAAATTAAACAAACCCGGTGCGCCCCAAAGAGCGCCCCAAACCATCCCGTCAATCAAGCCACAAAAGCCAGACAACGCCACAGGATTTTGGCC
>JAISNB010000052.1 GCA_031276435.1 Burkholderiaceae bacterium
CTGTCAGACATCAGCACCATGCCCAGCAAAAACAGGCCAATGCCGCCAACAAGCGTGCTCAGGGTAACAAACATGAAACGCTTTCCACAAGGTTGCTGCTGCCGCCATCGCCGCCGCGCCACCTCTTGCGCGCGCCGCCGGGGGCGCTGCCGCCTTGCCGCGCAGCGCGGCCAGCAAGAGCGGTGATTATCGGCAATGCTGGCGCATGGGCGCGCGCAGTTGTGTTTTCGCCCTCGCTTTTGGGGAGAGGGTGTCTTCCTACCACCTTTCGGCGCGCAGCGTGGGCGCATGGAGACAGTGGATTGCCACGGGCCTGCAGTCCTCGCAATGATGAGATTAGGTGCGCGCGTGCCGCGCCGCTGAGCACTACCGGCTTGCGCTGCCGCCGGATAAACTTAGGCTGGCCTGGTCGTTCGCGCAGGGCGCCCACGGTTTGTGTTTCATCCACGCAAGAGGAGAGGAATCCCCATGTCTTTGCGGTCTTTGCCTTTGATTGTTGTTGGCTTTGCCATCGTGCTGTTTGTTGGCGGCAACTGGAGCGTCATGGTCCAGCCGACCGATTTGTCGCTGATCTTCGCGGAAGTGCACGCGCCCCTGGGTCTGGTGCTGCTGGGCTTTATCGTGCTGATTTCGGTGCTGTTCACCGGCTTTGTCGCCTACATGCAAGGCACCGTGCTGCTGGAAAACCGCCGCCACGCCAAGGAGCTGGCCGCGCAGCGCGAGTTGGCCGACAAGGCCGAGGCTTCGCGTTTTACCGATTTGCGCGCGCATCTGGAGCAGCAACAGGCCAGCCTGATTGCCACCTTGCAGGAGCAGACCGAAAAGCTTATGGCGCGCGTGGATCGCGCCGAGACGGGGCTGCGCGAGCGCCCGATCGACGCCAACATCGGGCTGCTGGTGAGCACGGTGCAAGAGATAAACCGCCAGTTGCAGGCGCGCCTGGACCGCATGGAAACCGGCATTGGCGATCGGCTGGCGTATGTGGCGCGGCAATCGCCCGCGCCCGCGGCGCCGCGGTACATCGCGCCGGTTCTGGGTGCGGATGTGTCTGATGCCATTGCGGCGGCGCCCATGTTGCCGCCGGATGTGCCAGCCGGGCCAGGCTCGCTGCGCTGAAGGTTCTGGTTCAGCTTTTTTGGGGCACCGTTTGCGTGGCCAGCGTGCCGAAGGCGTGGCGGCAGGCGATCGGCATGCCGTATGGATTGCCGCGGGGCGCGGCCTCTCGCAATGGCGGTTGATCAGAGGTTCCCTGGTGGTTCAGCGCAGCACCAGAACGGGGATGTGCGAGTGCGTGAGCACCTGCTGCGTTTCGCTGCCCAGCAGCATGCGCTTGATGCCGCGCCGCCCGTGCGAGGCCATCACGATCAAGTCGGCGTTGTGCTTTTTGGCGGCGGCGATCAGCGCGTCTGACACCACGTCGGATTTGCTCAGCAGGGCCTTGACCTGAACGCCTTTTTTCTCGCCAGCGGTCTTGACGGCATCGACCACGGCGCGGGCATCTTCGGCCCATTGTTTTTCCACCAGGGCCACGTCCTCTTCGGACAGGGGGATGGAGCCTTCAAAGTAGCTTTGCGGGTAGCGCGGGATGACTTTGAGCGCCAGCAGTTGGGCACCGCAGGTGGCCGCCAGTTCGATGGCGCTGGCGACGGCTTTTCTGGACAGTGGCGAGCCATCGGTGGCAACGAGGATGCATTTGTACATGAGATGGATTCCTTGGATGGATGCGCGTGTGCGTGTTGGCGCGGGGGTGAAAAGCAAAACAGTGTTGAAGACGGCAATGTAGCGCCGCGGCAAACAGGGCGGCGCGGTCGATCTTGACGATAATCAGGTTTTGGCAGTTGCCAGGGGACTACAGTTCACGCCATGCAAGCCGTTAGCGCAGCCGCTCATTCGCCAGAGCAACACGCCATTGCGACCGGGGCTGCCGAGCGCATCGGCGCGGACGCGCCAGCGCGTTTTGCCTTGCTGGACGACCCGGACGAATGGGCGCAGTTCAGCAGGCCGGGCGCGGCCTCGCCCTCTGGCGATGCGCCGCCGGACTGCTGGGAGTCGAACGTGGTGTTCGAGGGCATGCATTGCACGGCTTGCGCGGGCGTCATTGAAAACGCGCTGCTGGCCGTGCCCGGCGTGCGCCTGGCCGAAGTCAGCGCCGCCTCGCACCGGGGCCGGGTGGTTTGGGACGCCGGGGCAACGCGCCCTTCCGCGTGGATGAACGCGGCGCTCAAGGCGGGCTACCAGCCGCTTCCGGCGCATGACCCCGAGGCCAGCGAGCGCCGCCTGGCAGAAACGCGCAAGATGGTCTGGCGTCTGGGCGTGGCGGGCCTTTGCATGATGCAGGTCATGATGTACGCCACGCCCACATACTTTACCGAGCCGGGCGAGATTGCGCCCGATCTGGTCAATCTGCTGCGCTGGGCCGCATGGGTGTTGTCGATTCCGGTGATTGTGTTTTCGTGCCAGCCCTTTTTTGCCAACGCCTGGCGCGACTTGTGCCAGCGCCGCATCAGCATGGATCTGCCCGTCGCGCTGGCGATGCTGATCACGTTTGTGGTGAGCACGCTGGGCACGTTTGAGCCTGATGGCATGTTCGGGCGCGAGGTGTATTTCGACTCGCTCACCATGTTTGTGTTTTTCCTGCTGGCCGGGCGCTGGCTGGAGTTGCGTTTGCGCGATCGCACGGCGGGCGCGCTGGAAGCGTTGATGCACCGCTTGCCCGAGAGCGTGGCGCGCCAGCGCGCCGATGGCAGTTTCGAGCGCGTTTCGGCACGGCGCTTGCGCGTGGGCGATGTGGTGCAGGTGCTGCCGGGCGAGTCGTTTGTGGCCGATGGCGTGTTGCTGCGCGGCGCGACGCACGCCGACGAGGCGCTGCTGACGGGCGAATCCGCGCCCGTGCCGCGTGGCGTGGGCGATGTGGTGATTGCGGGCAGCCACAATCTGAGCGCCACGGTGGAGCAGCGCGTGGACCATCTGGGCGCCGATACGCGCTACGCGCAGATCGTGGCCTTGATGGAAGCGGCTTGCACCAGCAAGCCGCGCGTGGCGCAACTGGCCGACCGCCTGGCAAAGCCTTTTTTGCTGGCGGTGCTGCTCATCGCCGCGCTGGCTTGCCTGTGGTGGTGGCCCAGCGATCCAGAGCGCGCGGTGATGATTGGCGTCGCCATTTTGGTGGTGACGTGTCCGTGCGCGCTGTCGCTGGCCACACCGGCGGCCATGCTGGCCAGTGCGGGCAGCATGGCCCGTTCGGGCGTGCTGGTGCGGCGCATGCAGGCGCTGGAAGTGCTGGCGCAGGCCGATACCCTGGTGTTCGACAAAACCGGCACGCTCACGCGCGACGGACTGGTTGTGTCCAGCGTGCAAACGCGCCCTGGCGTCAGCGCGCAAGAGGCCCTGGCGCTGGCTGGCGCGCTGGCGCAAACCAGTTTGCATCCGGTTTCGCGCGCCCTGGCGCAGGCCGCGCAACAGCAGCCATCGGGGCATGGCGGCGAGGGCGGCGCGCCCTGCTGGCGCGTCAGGGATTCGCAAGAGTTGCCCGGGCAGGGCGTGCGGGCGCTGCTTCAGCCGGATTCAGACGGCATGGCGGCGGCGCGCGCGCTGCGTTTGGGATCAGCCGCTTTCTGCGGCGTGGAGCGTGCGGGCACCACGGCGGTGGGCGCGCAAGCCCATTTGGCGGACGATCAGGGCTGGCTGGCCTCTTTTTTCTTGCAGGAAGATTTGCGCGCGGACGCGCTGGCGGCGGTGCGGGCCTTGCAGGCGCAGGGGCTGGATGTCAGGCTGCTGTCGGGCGATGGCCCGCAGGCCGCGCAAAGTCTGGGCGCGCAGGCGGGCATCGTGAATGTGCAGGGCGGCTGCACGCCAGCCGACAAGCTGGCCGCCATGCAGGCCCTGCAACGGCAGGGCAAAGTGGTGGCCATGGTTGGCGACGGGCTGAACGACGGGCCGGTGCTGGCCGGGGCCAATGTCTCGACCGCGTTTGGCCGCTCGGTGCCGCTGGCGCGCGCGCAGTCGGATTTTGTGGTGCTGGGCGAGCATCTGATGGCCGTGGCGCAGCTTGTGGCCAAGGCGCGCCGCACCATGCGCGTGGTGCGCCAGAATCTGGCCTGGGCCGCGGCTTACAACGCCGTGGCCATTCCCCTGGCCATCGCGGGCTGGATGCCGCCCTGGGCGGCTGGTTTGGGCATGGCGAGCAGCTCCCTGCTGGTGGTTGTCAACGCCATGCGGTTATCAAGTACGGATGAAGGGACGTAGGTGCGATCATGGACATTCTTTACTTGCTCATCCCGCTCTCGGTGGTGCTCATTTTTTTCATCCTCGGGGCGCTCTGGTGGGCCATTTATCGTGGACAATTCGACGATGTGGAGCGAGAGGGTGAGCGAATTCTCAATCACGATTGACGAATATCAAGCGGTCTTCGGGCGTGCTCGAAGATACTGAACAAGGTTTTTCATAAAAGAAGAGGTGGAAATGTCATTCGCCAACACCAAGGCTACGGTCTACAACGACAAGGTAGTCAGGCAGTTCGCCATCATGACGGTGGTATGGGGTGTGGTCGGGATGCTGGTCGGCGTGATCATCGCCGCGCAGTTGACCTGGCCACAGTTGAACCTGGGGATTCCCTGGCTCAGTTATGGCCGCTTGCGGCCTCTGCACACCAACGCGGTGATTTTCGCGTTTGGTGGGTGCGGTCTCTTTGCCACAGCCTACTATGTGGTGCAGAGAACATGTCAGGTGCGCCTGTTCTCCGATACGCTGGCGGCGTTCACGTTCTGGGGCTGGCAACTGGTGATTCTGTCGGCGGCCATCAGCCTGCCGCTGGGTCTGACCACCGGCAAGGAATACGCCGAGCTGGAGTGGCCCATCGACATCCTGATCACGCTGGTGTGGGTGGCCTTTGCCGTGGTGTTCTTCGGCACCGTGGGCACGCGCCGCGTCAAGCACATCTACGTGGCCAACTGGTTCTATGGCGCTTTCATCATCGCGGTGGCCCTGCTGCACCTGGTCAACAGCGCCGCGCTGCCCGTTGGCCCGCTGACCTCGTACTCGGCCTACGCCGGTGTGCAGGACGCCATGGTGCAATGGTGGTACGGCCACAATGCGGTGGGCTTTTTCCTGACCGCGGGCTTTCTGGGCATGATGTACTACTTCGTGCCCAAGCAGGCCGGTCGGCCCGTGTACAGCTACCGCCTGTCCATCGTCCACTTCTGGGCCTTGATCTTCACCTACATGTGGGCCGGGCCTCACCACCTGCACTACACCGCGCTGCCGGACTGGGCGCAGTCGCTGGGCATGGTGTTTTCCCTGATCCTGCTGGCGCCAAGCTGGGGCGGCATGATCAACGGGATCATGACCCTGTCGGGTGCGTGGCACAAGCTGCGTGACGACCCGATCCTGCGCTTTTTGATCGTTTCACTGTCCTTTTACGGCATGTCGACCTTTGAAGGCCCGATGATGTCCATCAAGACCGTGAACGCGCTGTCGCACTACACCGACTGGACCGTGGGCCATGTGCACTCGGGTGCGCTGGGCTGGGTGGGTCTGGTCACCATGGGTTCCATGTACTACCTGATTCCGCGCCTGTTTGGCCGCAAGCAGATGTTCAGCGTCAAAGCCATTGAACTGCACTTCTGGATTGCCACCATCGGCATCGTGATCTACATCGCGTCCATGTGGATTGCCGGTGTGATGCAAGGCCTGATGTGGCGCGCGGTGAATGCCGACGGTACCCTGACCTACACCTTTGTCGAGTCCGTGAAGGCGACCTTCCCCTTCTACGTACTGCGGCTGATTGGTGGCGCGATCTATCTGGTCGGCATGCTGATCATGCTCTGGAACGTGATCAAGACAGCAACGGCGGGCCGCTCGGTCACCGTTGAAATCCCCGCTGTTGCGGCCCACGCCTGATCGAGGAGGAATAGACCATCATGGCAAAAGAACATGTAAGCGGTCACGCCAAGATCGAGACCAGCAACTTTTTGATGATCGTGCTGATTCTTCTCACGGTCTCTGTGGGCGGACTGGTGGAAATCGTGCCACTGTTCTTCCAGAAATCGACCACCCAGCCGATTGAAGGACTGGTTCCGTATACGGCCTTGCAACTGAGCGGACGCGACGTTTATCGCCGCGAGGGCTGCTACAACTGCCACTCGCAGATGATTCGACCGTTCCGCGCCGAGGCATTGCGCTACGGCCCGTACTCGGTGGCTGGCGAGTTCGTGTACGACCATCCCTTCCAGTGGAGCAGCAAGCGCACGGGACCTGATCTGGCGCGCGTTGGCGGCCGCTACAGCGACGAATGGCACCGCATCCACCTGATCAATCCGCGCGATGTGGTTCCGGAGTCCAACATGCCTGCCTATCCATGGCTTGCCACGACACCGGCCAACGCGGGTGTCATCCAGGCACACATGAAGGGCATGCACACCTTGGGCGTTCCCTACACCGAAGAAGAAATCGCCAATGCGCCGGAAGAGCTGAATGGCAAAACCGAGCTGGACGCGCTGATTTCTTACCTGCAGGTCTTGGGCATTCACCGCAAGTGATGGCGGGAGTTGAACCATGGACATCAACCTGATGCGCAGCCTCGTCACCGTGGTGTCGCTGGCCGTGTTTATCGGAATCGTGGTTTGGGCCTGGTCCAGGCGCAACCAAAAGCAATTCGAAGAGGCAGCGAACCTGCCTTTCGAGCAAGATTGAGCAGGAGGCCCTGCCGTGAGGCAGGGATTGAAGATGAGTGACTTTACAAGCAATTTCTGGTCGTTTTACGTAGGCGGCATCACCGTTGCCGCTATTGCTGGCTGTCTCCTGCTGCTGTGGATCAGCGGGCAGACCAAGGCCATGACAACCTCGGACAACACCACAGGACACGTCTGGGATGGCAACCTGCGCGAAATGAACAACCCCCTGCCGTTCTGGTGGGTGGGGCTGTTTCTTTTGACAGTGGCTTTCGGCATCGCTTACCTGGCGATATTCCCGGGTCTGGGTACCTATCCGGGCGCTGTCGGGTGGACTTCGACGGGGCAGTTCGACAGCGAAGTCGAAAAAGGCAACGCCGAAGTGGCGCCCATTTATGCGCGCTTTGCGAGCATGACCACGGCGCAACTGGCGCAAGACACCGAGGCCATGGCCATTGGCGAACGCTTGTTCATGAACAACTGCTCGCAGTGCCACAGTTCCGACGCCAGGGGCGGCTTGGGTTTTCCCAACCTGACCGATGCCGCCTGGAGCTGGGGCGGCACGCCCGAGCGCATCCATGAAACCATCACCAATGGCCGCACCGGCGTCATGGCACCCATAGCCGCTTCGGTGGGGTCTGCTGACGATGTCAAGAACGTGGCCAACTATGTGCTGAGCCTCTCCGGCGCTTCCCATGATTCGGCCCGCGCCGCGCTCGGCAAGGAAAAGTTCGTTGTCTGCGCCGCCTGCCACAATGCGGACGGCAAGGGCAACCAGCTTCTGGGCGCGCCTGACCTGACCGATGACATCTGGAACCTTGGCTCTGGCGAAGCGTTCATCATCAGCCAGATCAACAACGGCTATACCGGCGTAATGCCGGCCTGGGGCACCAAGTTCACCCCCGAGCAACTCAATGTGCTGACGGCCTATGTGTGGGGCAAGGGGGGCGGCGTTGCGGCTGAAGCTGCGGCTGAACAAGCACCGGCGGTCGCCGCTGAAGCGGCGCCTGTTGCCGGGGAAGAACCGGCGGCAGCCGTTCTCGAAGAGCTGACAACACCCTGAAGATGGCATGGGTTGCGGTGAAGGGGCGCGCAGGCAGCAGCCTGCTGCCCTTTCATCCGCAAACCTCTTTTTTGCTGGAGCCAGCGAACGGGTTGCAGGCAGAAAACAAAACACCTGCATGATGGAATTCAAGTGTGCTGGACGACAGCGGACAGGGATGAGACACAGATACAGGCCACGGCAGTGCGAAGGCGCTGTCCGGTTGCGGCCTGAGGAGAACTGGCATCCCGCCCGCTTGCTTTTGTGGCACACAGTTCGGCGGTACCTGTTCGCGCAACGGACGGGTGCCGTTTTTGTTTCCGGACAGTGTTTTTTAAGCGCGCTGGGGCTTGCACAGTGAGCCGCAACGGTATTTTGGGATCAGTGGGGTCGCAGTTTGCGCGATTGAGCAAATGGCTAATGTGAATGAGAAAGATGCCGGGACAGCGGCATCGCCCGCCGCGGCCAATGCCGCGGATGCGGCACCCGGGGCTGAGCCTGAAACGGTGGCTTTGTATCAGGCGCACAAAAAGATTTATTCCAAAAGCGTGACGGGCCTGTTTGCCCGGTGGCGCTGGTTCTTTGTCTTTTTGACGCAGGCCGTTTACTACGGCGTTCCCTGGCTGGTCTGGGGGGATCGGCAGGCCATTTTGCTTGATCTGGTGGCGCGCCGGTTCTACATCTTCGGGCTGGTGCTTTATCCGCAGGATGTGATTTATCTGACGGGCATCCTGATCATTTCGGCGCTGTCGCTGTTCTTGTTCACGGCAATTGCCGGGCGGCAGTGGTGCGGCTACACGTGTCCGCAGACCGTGTACACGGAAATCTTCATGTGGATCGAGCGCAAGATCGAGGGCGACCGCAGCGCGCACATGCGCCTGGACGCATCGCCCATGTCGGGCGCCAAATTCGCGCGCAAGGCGCTCAAGCAACTGGCCTGGATCGCGCTGGCCTTGTGGACCGGCTTCACCCTGGTGGGCTATTTCACGCCCATCCGCGAGCTGGGTGCGCACGTGGTCAACTTCAACCTCGGCCCCTGGGAGACCTTCTGGATATTCTTCTACGGTCTTGCCACCTACGGTTTTGCCGGCTTCATGCGCGAGCAGGTCTGCAAATACATGTGTCCGTATGCGCGCTTTCAAAGCGCCATGTTCGACCGCGATACGCTGATCGTCAGCTATGACAACACACGGGGCGAGCCGCGCGGCGCGCGCTCCAGAAAAGCCGACCCCCGGGCGCTGGGCCTGGGCGATTGCGTGGACTGCACGCTGTGCGTGCAGGTCTGTCCAACCGGCATCGACATCCGCAAGGGCTTGCAGTACGAATGCATCAGTTGCGCGGCCTGCATCGATGTTTGCGATGGCGTCATGGACAAACTGGGCTACGCCAAGGGGTTGATTGGCTACACCACCGAAAACGGCATGAACAATGGCTGGACGCGCCAGCAAATCTGGCGGCGCGTGTTCCGGCCCCGGGTGCTGCTGTACATGGGCATTCTGGGTTGCATCATTGCGGCCTTCATCACCAGTTTGCTGCTGCGCACACCGTTCAAGGTGGATGTTGTGCGCGACCGCGCGACACTGGCGCGCCTGGTTGCTGGCGGCCAGATCGAGAACATCTACCGCATCCAGATCATGAACGCCACAGAAAAGCCGCAGACCTTCAAACTGTCGGTCGATGGCCTGGATGGCCTGGCGCTGGCATCGGAGAGCGAAGTCACGGTTGGCGGCGCGCAAGCCCAGTGGGTTCCGGTGCAACTGAGGGCGCCTTATGATGTCGGGGCATCAGGCTCGCACCCCATCCGCTTCAGGATTGAATCGGCGGTTGGCAGCGTCACCGAAAAATCCGTATTCTTCGTGCCAGGAACCAGACAATGAACGCTCATACTGAAGAAACCTTTGCGCAGCAACAGCAGCAGCCCTGGTGGCGCTATGGCCATGTGTGGCTCGTCATTGCTGGCCCATTGATGGTGGTGCTGGCCTCGATTGTGACGATCTATCTGGCCGTCACGCGGCCAGACCCGGTGTATCAGGACGCGCCCCGGCCGTCGGCTGGCGCTGCTGTCACTGGCGGCGGCGCGGATGCCCGCGGCAACAACAGCAGCCAGTCGGCACTAACGCCCGCCATGCTGGCGCGCAACCACGCCGCCACAGGCGGCGTGCCGCCCGCGCCAGAGCCAAAAGCCACGCCTTCCCGCTAAACGCCAAATCAATCCTGCGCGCCGCGCCTTGGCGCGCAATCCGGGGCAAGCCCGGAACAGTTTCAAATCGCGGTGAAACCGGCGCGGCTTCAGGCAGCGCAGAACTTTGGCGTGACGCAGGGACAGGTGCGCAAGCCGTGGCGCGCCTTGGCTGGAGCAACGTGCAAGCTATTTGTGCATTGACGCGCGTGCCGCGTTGGTGTGCCTTGCTTGTTGCCTGGGCGCGCGTTTGCGCAATCGGCCAAAACCTTGGTTGCCCGCAGCAGCGGCTTTGTGGCTGCGCGTGCTGCAAGAGCGTTATTGAGAAGTCAGATGCCATGAACGAATCGTCGCAAACCATCCATTTATCCTTTCCATTCCCGCTTCGGGAACGCATCAAGTCCAACGTTCTTTTATCGGTCTTCCCATTCTCGCTTTGGGTCCGGGTCAAAGCTGGTTTTGCACTGACACCGCAATATATGTTTGAAATCATCCTGTTCTTGCTCTTTCCACTTGGTGGGATTTTCATCGGTGGGATATTCTTCATGCATGTCATAGACCTTCCGCTTGATCCTGGTGTCCGGTTCATGGTGTGGCTTATCGTATGGTTGACCGTGGTTGCGTGCCTGTTCTTTCAACCATTGGTCATCGCAGTGAGTGTGATTGCTAACTACTGTGCTTGCAAGCGGGTGCGCGAGCCGTTTACCTATCTGTTTGACGACTCTGGCATTCACGTTGTTGCCGCTTCATACGAATACACACATCGCTGGTCCGGCATTGCGCGCGTCAAAAAGGTCAGTGAGTTTCTGATGTTCTTTCTGGAGCCAAACTTTGCGCACTGCGTCCCGATCAAAGTCATTGAGTCCGCTGGGGTGCTGGAGCCGATGATTGCTCTGGCAAGAGAACATGGGGTTAACGTGGATGTTTATAAGTATTTTTGCGAAATCTGATTGGCGGTACGGAGCAGGTCTTGTAATCAGGAATGGATATTTTAAGCAGCAACTGCTGCAAGGCTGAAAGGGGGATATGCAAGTGGAGCTTTTTGATCGATTCAAAATTCTGCAAGCCATCTGCCGCTTGCTGCTGGCAGCATAGGTATCTGCACAGCAGGCAGACATTCTGGGAGCGTGGGCATCCTGCCCGCTGGTTTCCCGCGTGCGCTTTCCCGTGCGAGTGCGCAGGGGCGGGTTTGAAA
>JAISNB010000131.1 GCA_031276435.1 Burkholderiaceae bacterium
ATCATGAACCGCAGCATTGACACCCAAGCCGCCACCCTCTCCGCCGTGGAATTCTTCTGGGCCTCCGGCCTTGTCTTCCTCGCGCTGATCGCGCTTGTCGCCCTGGCGCGCAATCCAAAGAATGGCAAGGCGCGCAGATGATGGGCGTTGGGGATTCTTGTCATGAGGAAAGTGGCGTACATCTCGTGATTTGATTCCCTCCCCTTCGACCTCTCCCCCATCCCTCCCTAAAGGGGAGGGTGCAATATGCGCCCCTCTCCACTTGTGGAGAGGGAAAGGATTAGGGAGAATATGGATGCGCAGCGTGGGAAATCCCCCTCACCCCAACCCTCTCCCCCTAAAGGGGGCGAGGGAGAATAATGAAAGGGACGAGGGTAATTTTAGATTCCCTCCCCCCGTGGGGGGAGGGTTAGGGAGAGGGGCAGGGCATGCATTTTCTACGCATTGCTTTTGTGCGCACAAATTTCCCTTCACCCGGCGCTGCGCGCCACCTTCTGCCCAAGGGGCGATGGAGAATATGGATGCGCATCGCGGAAAATCTCCCTTACCCCGACCCTCTCCCCCTAAAGGGGGCGAGGGAGAATAATGAAATGGGCGATGGCAATGTTTGGATTCCCTCCCCCGTGGGGGGAAGGCGAGTGAGACTCCTCTTATATCCCCTCCCCCGCTGTGTAGATACCTATTGCCCGTGCGCCCCGGTTTTCAGCGTGAATACGCGCGGTTTTTGCGGCCCGCGTTGCCAGCGCCTGCGGCTGGCCGTGGGCCGAAGCCGCCCGCGCCACCACTGGGGGCGCGGCGCGCCTGGGGTTTGGCGCGCTCTGGCTGAAAGTTCCCGCGCGCGGGAGCCGCCGCGTGGCGTGGCGCATTGGCAAAACGCACATCCGCACGCGCTGCCGCTTGCGGGCGATCAGCGCGCATCATGCCGCCGTCGTCCGCGCCATGTGCATGGCGCGGCGCATGCGCAAATTCGCCGCGCGCCGCCGCCGAACGCCGTTGGGTCGAATGCTCGGCCATGCCGCTACCGCGGCCTGCCGCGCCCGCCAGTATCGGCCCCGGCGCACGTCGCCGCTGCCCCTTGCCTGCTGCGCCGCCGCCGCCAAAGCCGCTTTTGCCCTTGCCTTTGCCCAGCGGTGGCTTGCGCGTGGGCGCTCTTTCTTGCGGCTCCAGCCCGGAGATGGTGTGTGCGTCAAAGGTCTGGCGGGTGAAGTCCTCGATGTCGAAGACGCGGCGGCGGTCCCGAAATTCGGCAAAGCTTACGGCCAGCCCCTGGCGGCCAGCGCGCCCGGTGCGGCCAATGCGGTGGGTGTAGTCTTCAGCCTTCATGGGCAGGCCGTAATTGAATACGTGGCTGATGGTCGGGACGTCGATGCCGCGCGCGGCCACGTCGGTGGCTACCAGAAATTGCACGCGCCCCTGGCGCAATGCCTGCAAGCGGCGGTTGCGCAGGCCCTGGTTCAATGCGCCGTGCAGCGCCACGGCTGAAAAGCCGACCTGTTGCAAATCGTGCGCCAGCGCGTCGCATTCGATTTGCGTGCTGGCAAATACCACGGCCTGGTCGATGCTGGACTCGCGCAGCCAGTGGTCGAGCAAACGGCGTTTGTGCTGCGGGCTGTCGGCCCAGTGCAAAAGCTGCTGGATGTTGCTGTGCCGCTCCTGCGGCGAGTCGATCTGGATTTTTTGCGGCGCGCGCATGACGCGCGCGGCCAGTTGCTGTACGCGCGGCGCAAACGTGGCGCTGAACATCATGGTTTGCTGGCGCGTGGCGGTCAGGCGGTGGATTTCTGCCAGATCGTCGGCAAAGCCCAGGTCGAGCATGCGGTCGGCTTCGTCTACCACCAAGAAGCGCACGTTTTCCAGCACGATTTGTCCGCTGCGCTGCAAGTCGAGCAGGCGGCCCGGCGTGGCTACCACCAGATCGGCGTTTTGCAGGCGCGCAATCTGCATCGGGTACGGCATGCCGCCCACCACGTCGGCAACGCGCAGGCCACGGCAGTGGCGCACCAGGTCGATGGCGTCGCGTGCCACCTGCTGCGCCAGCTCGCGCGTGGGGCACAGTACCAGCGCGCCCGGTACGGCGGGCTGAAAGTGGCGCGGGTTCATGGGGTTTTTGCGGCGCGGTTTTTTGGATGGTGGCGTCGCCTCGCCGCCCTGGGCAGCCGCTTGGTCCAGCTTGCGCTGCGCGTCGGCGCGCGCTTGCGTCTGCTTTTGCGCGCGCAGATCGAGCAGCGTGTGGAGCATGGGCAGCAAAAAGGCCGCCGTTTTGCCGCTGCCGGTTTGGCTGGAGACCATGAGGTCCACAAATGAGGCGGCATCGCCTGCTGCCGCCTGCCCGCCTTGTTGCGTGTGGCCAGACAGCGCCAGCGGAATGGTTTTGGCCTGCACGGGGGTGGGCGTGGAAAAGCCCAGTTCGGCGACGGCCTCCAGCAGCTCGCGCGCCAGGCCCAGGCTGGCAAAGCCGGAAGGCGCCGCTGCCGCCGCCGTGTTGTTGGGCGAAGTGTTTTCTTCGCCCAGGGGTTCATGGGCCGCCGCAGCTTCGGCGGGCGCGAAATCAATTAAATCCAGCATGAGAAAAAAGCAGTTGCACGCCAGACCGCCCTGCCGAAAAAAGCCGGGGCGGCACGCCGTGGATGGTTTCAAAAGACATCAACCATCCAACGACAAAAGCTCATCCAGACAAGAGAACCGCGTCTGGTGGCGCAGGCCCGGCGCGCAGGCCTGCCTAAGTGCAAGAAGGGAGATGTGGCAAAAGCGCAAACGCCGCTCTGGCGCCTGCAAGCCGGGTATTGTCGCAGAAAACCGGGCGGCCCGGTCTGGCGCGCTCAATATTGGGAAAACATGGCTTGCAGCGCGGCGGTGTCTTCAGTGACCGTCAGGGCAAGCG
Organism: Burkholderiaceae bacterium; assembly: GCA_031276435.1. GTDB lineage: Bacteria > Pseudomonadota > Gammaproteobacteria > Burkholderiales > Burkholderiaceae_C > Ottowia. The sequence continues at coordinate 2,882 of JAISNB010000131.1, forward strand.
CCAGCAACACGCGCGCTTGCGCGGGCGCCTGGTCGTCCACGCAAATCCAGCCTTCGGCCACGTCGTCGGCATTGCCGCCCCTGACCAGCGGCCCCTGCCCCGCACGCGCGGCGCGCACCACCTGCACGCCCGCGGCGCGCAAGCCGCGCAAGGCGGGCAGCAGCGCCTCGGGCACGCTGCCCGCACCCGCGCCCGCGAACACCACGCCGCGCACACCCTGCCCGGCCAGCGCCCGCACATGCGCAGCGTTGATGCCCGCATGCGCCGTCACCACCGCCGTGGCGGGCAAGGCCGCCAGGCCATCCAGACTGAAACGGCTTTGCAGCGTGTGCGCGCGGCACGCGGCGCGGTAAAAACGCGGCTGACCGGCCACCGCCCAACCCAGTGGCCCGTAGGGGCTGGCAAAGGCCGCCAGGGCGACGGCATCGCGTTTGCACACATCGCGCGCCGACCAGATGGCCCCGTCCATGACCACCAGCACGCCTTGCCCGATGGCCGCGGCGCTGGCGGCCACGCCCACGGCCTGATACAGGTTGGCTGGCCCGTCGGCTGACAGCGCGTTGCCCGCCCGCATGGCGCCCGTGAGCACCACGGGCTTGCGGGTCTTGAGCGTCAGGTGCAGCAGATAGGCGCTCTCTTCCAGCGTATCGGTGCCGTGGGTGATGACCAACCCATCCACATCGTCGCGCGCCAGCCATTCAGAGGCGCCGCGCGCCAACTGCAAACGGTGCGCATCCGTCATGTCCCTGGAATCCATCTGGAGCAGCGCCACTGGCCGCACGCTGGCCAATTGCCCCACCTGCGGCACGGCGTGCAGCAAGGCGCGCCCATCCACCACGGCGGCCTGGTAGCCGCTGGCCGTGCTGCTGGCCGCCACACCGGCAATGGTGCCGCCCGTGGTCAGCAAGATGATGCGCGCCAAAGCCGCTGGCGCCTGTTTTCCTGAATGCATTGCGCGTGTCCCTCTGGCCAGGCAAGCGCGCGCACGGGCTTGCCCGCCCGCCCGCCTGCGGCAACTGACTTGTTCCCGGATGGATCAAAAACAGTTCGATTAGACTACGCTTTTCCGCGCAAACTCCGGCGTGTACCCTACCTACCTTGGTCTCCGCTGGCGCATGCATGCCGCTTGGATTGTTGCCGCGCCAAGCCCGCCGCGCTCCGCTGGCCGCCGTCGCCCCGGGCGCGCCAGCCCGGGCCACATGGATTGAACCCCAAAGGAATTCAAGATGAGTTACGAAGTGATCCTGGTCAGAAAAGAGGTCAAGGAAAACCAGACCGCGGAAGATTTTGGCGAACTGCTCGAAAATGAAGAGCGCATCCTGCCCTTCACGCAAGAGCAGCGGGCGCACCTGAAAAACGCAATGCAGGCACGGGGCTACAAGATCGTCCTGGACACACCGGAAGAAACCGAATTCGAGTACGAAGAAGAAACAGCCTCCGCGTTGCTGACCCGGCACGCGCTGTACCTTGAGGCATCTGGCGATGGAGCGTTTGAAATATCCCTGGCCGCTTCAGAGCTTGCGGACACGGATGAATTTGCAAAATACGATCCGCAAAACGGCGGCTGGGAAGAAGCGCAAGAATAGCATATAGCACCCACCGCGCCGCCGCCCTCTTCCACGCCATTGCTGCTGGCGTTGGCGGCATTTCATGCTCTTTCCAGCAAATAAACGTCCTGGTTGTTTTCAGAACGCCGCGGCACAAAATCAAGCAGTGCCCATTTGCCGCGCAGATTCTGGATGACATGGGCCGGATTCACAAAGAACTGGCCCCAGTCGGATTTTCCGACACCCCAATCGCCTTGCGGCCCGAATACATCCACAAAGAAATGCCCGGCGCGGTTCATGGCGGCTGCGGCGGCGCGCTTTTGCGCTTGCGGCATCAAATTGGATTCGGTATAGTATTCCAGCGACCCGAAGCCATGCGCCGTGAACAGGATAAAACCGCCAGGCCGGATCACGCGGTGCATTTCATCCAGCCAGTCCCATGCTGCCCGCTCTGAGAAATGCGACCAGATGGAAATAGCGTAAGCCCCGTCAATTGCACCATCCCCGATATTCAGGGGCGGGCGCTCCGGACTTACAAAGAAATGGATGGACGGCATGGCCTGCCTGGCCCATTCTATGGTTTTTGCGTTGGGATCGCAGCCCATGAATTTTGACTCGGGGCAAGCGACCGACAAGGTGCGTATCACGCGGCCAGACGAGCAGCCAAAGTCCAGGTATGTGCCCCCCGGGGCCATCGCGCGGCCACACCCATGAAGCGCCTCTGAAATCAAATCGCAGTAATACAGGTCTCCGCAATAGACCTCTTCCCTGACCATGGCATGAACATCGTCCGGCGTGTTGAATCTGGACAAGCCGGTGGCGGGGTTGAAAATATCCGGCAACAGGCAATTGCCTATCCGCAATATTTCTCTTGTCTTGTGCTCGGGTGGCGCGGTGTGCAAATAAGAATAAGTTTCCGGGTCGCGGCTGACATAATTCCAGAACGCATTGATTGCGCTTTGCGGCAGCCTGGAATACAGTTGCTCCGTGATGATGTGCAAACGCTCGGGCACAGGGCCGTAAACCTTTTTATTGCCGTCACTTGAAACGCCTGAATCCGCCCTTTCCTGCTTGACAAGCATATAACCAAATCGCGCGAGCAGGCGATTTATCAGGCGTTTGAACATGGAAATCATGAGACCCTTTCTTGCGCATTCGTGAGCAGCGGACAGTTCCCATCAAAGCAATGCCGCGCGGGTGGTGCGCATAAAATTTCTCAAAATGTTGCGGCAAAACGATTCTGCCATTCAGCGCCGCCTGATGGAAAACGCCATTTTAACGCGCGCTCCGGCGCCGATGCCCAGGCGGTTTCTTGCCTTGGCTGGCAGCGCCAGAAAATGCGACCCGTCCCCCATCGGCAAAAGCGATGTTTTCCAGGTGATTTGCGCATCGTTTTGACTGGCCGATGCCATGACGGCGATGAGACCGCGCTCTTGCAAATCATGGTATGGCTGGCACAGACTCTTTGGTACAGCCACATAATACCAGCCGCCCGGGCGATCAAATACTTCGACAACAGCCTCAAACGATTCGTTGTTGCTCATTTTCACGTTGCTCCAAAACAATGCGTCGCCCCAACACTTGCCGCCTTGATTTTGTGCGCGATTGGTGCGCGCACAATGGTCTGCTTGCGCGCCGCACAACGCAGCGGGCCGGGCCGCCACGTGCGCGCATGTCGCACATGCAATGCGGCAAGCAAGCGCCATCACCAGCAGCAGCAGCGGCAGCAACCCGATCCTTCGCGCGCAACGCGGGCGGCAATGGTAGCACCTTGCCCTTTGCGGCGCGCGTGCACGCAAACCCGCGTCACTGCGAGAGCCGCAGGCTCGTGGCAATCCACAGCATGAACGCGCTGCAAATCAACCCCTCTCCCTAACCCTCCCCCATCCTCACCCCCAACCCCTCTCCACAAGTGGAGAGGGGAGCATATTGCCCCTCCCCTTTGGGGAGGGGTGGGTAGAGATTGGGGGGAGGGGATATGAAGAGAGAGTCTCCCTCGCCTCTTTCATTATTCTCCCTCGCCCCCTTTGGGGAGAGGCAAGCAGATTTTCCCCCTCGCCCCCTTCATGGGGAGAGGGTAGGGGTGAGGGGGGAACGTGATAATGCCCCATGCAGTGCTTTGCGCTGGAGTGAGACTGCCCCTCTCCCTAACCCTCCCCCCACGGGGGGAGGGGATCTGAAAATTACCCTCGACTCTTAATTCCATTCTCCCTCGCCCTTTTAGTGGAGAAAACTAAAAAACCCCCCTCTCCCCCTTTAGGGGGAGAGGGTTGGGGTGAGGGGGTTTTCAGCCGCCCGCGCGTGAGGTCGCGCTTTTGGGGCGAAACGCTTTGCACACCGCGTCGCGCGTTTGCAGGTGCGGCCCGCCAATCAGATCGATGCAATAGGGTACGGCGGCAAAGATGCCGCGCGTTCCGGCGCTCTGGCCTTGCGGGGGTGTTGGCCCTTGCAGCGTCTGGGCAATGGCTTTGGGCTGGCCCGGCAGGTTGATGATGAGGCTTTGCCCGCGAATGACCGCCACTTGCCGCGAGAGGATGGCCGTGGGCGCAAAGTCCAGGCTGATTTGGCGCATTTGCTCGCCAAAGCCGGGCATTGTGCGCTCGGCTACGGCCAGTGTGGCTTCGGGCGTGACATCGCGCGGGGCCGGGCCGGTGCCGCCGGTGGTTAGTACCAGCGCGCAGCGTGCGCTGTCGACCAGTTCGATGAGGGTCTGGCGGATGAGCGGCAATTCGTCCGGGATCAGGCGCGCTTCAAAATCAATGGGGTTGAGCAGCGCGCGCGCGAGCCAGTCGCGCAGCGCGGGCAGGCCCTGATCCGCATAGACGCCGCTGGCGGCGCGGTCGCTGATGGAGACGATGCCGATTTTGATGCGCTCGGGGTTTGCGCTGATTGGCTGGGGTGTTGTCATGTTTGCTCCGGTTCTGGATTGTCAGCCGCCGCTGCCGCCGGGTTGGCCGCCGCCAGCGTGTCGCGGACAAGTCTGAATAGTTCGCGCCAGGCGCGGCCTTTGCGCGGCGCCTGGCCTTGCGAGTGCGCGCCGCTGGTTTCAGGCGGCGGCGTGTTTTTGCGCGCCTGCCGCACCAGTGCGCGCAAGGTTTGGGTCTGGGTTTGCGGAAATTGCGCCATCCAGTCGGTGATTGCCGCGTCGCTGGCGATCAGTTTGGCGCGCCAGTTTTCCGCCGCGTGCAGCAGCGCGGTTTCGGCTACCGCGCCCTGGCGCTGCGCTTGCAGCGCGGCGCGCAGGGTTTCAATTTGCGCCGGTTCCAGTTGGCGCATTAGTTTGCCTACGTACTGGCTTTGGCGGCGACGTGCGCCAAAGTCCTTGATGCGCTCCAGGGCTTGCAGTGCGTCAAGCAGGCGCGCGGGCAGCGCCTGTGCCTGGAGCCAGTCGGCGCGCAACTGGAGCAATTGCTCGCCCAGGGCTTGCAAGGCATCGCTTTGCACTTTGAGTGCGGTTTTGCTGGGCGCGTCGCCCTGGCGCTCGCGCGTGATTTGTTGATCGAGCGCGCTGCCTTCGGCTACGAAGTGGCCGCTCAGGTAATAGCCTTTTCTGGGTTTGCGTGCCATGGATTTGTTTTTCAGTAGATGGCCGAGAAGTGGGAAGGCCGGAAATTGCCGCATGTCCGTGTCCGGATTGCGCTACAGGCCGCCGCCACGCGCGGCGGTTGCGCGCGCGCTTGGCGCCGCGCATTCGCAAACGCGGCGGGGCCAGTATGATAGCCGCCACCATGAATTGCACAGCACAGCAGCCCGAGACGGGTTTCAGTTATTCCCGCGCGTTTTTTGAGGATCTGGTCGATTCGGCGATGGCGCATGCCAGGAAACTTGGCGCTACCGACGCGGGCGCTGAGGCGTCTGAGGCGGTGGGGCTGTCGGTTGGCGTGCGCAAGGGCGCGCTGGAGACCGTGGAGCGCAACCGCGACAAGTCACTGGGCGTGACTGTTTATGTGGGCCAGCGCAGCGGCAACGCCAGTACGTCGGATTTTTCCGCGCAATCGGTGGCGCAAACCGTGCAGGCGGCCTACGATATTGCGCGTTTTACCGCCGAAGATCCGATGGCCGGTTTGCCCGACGCGGCGGATGTGGCGCGCGATGCCGTGGATTTGCAATTGTTTCATCCCTGGCCCATTAGCGCCGGGCAGGCCGCGGAACTGGCCCTGCGCTGCGAGGCCGCGGCTTTTGCCGCCAGCCCTCGCATTGCCAACAGCGAAGGCGCGGCGGTGTCGGCGCAGCAAAGCCATTTTTTCGCGGCGCATTCGCATGGTTTCAGGGGCGGGTACGCCAGTTCGCGCCACAGCATTTCGGTCGCGCCGATTGCCCAATTGCCGGGCAAGCGCGGCAAGATGGAGCGCGATGCGTGGTTCAGTTCCATGCGCAACGCCAGCGATTTGGCCAGCCCCGAGGCCGTCGGGCGCTACGCGGCCGAGCGCGCACTCAGCCGCTTGGGCGCGCGCAAAATCACTACGCGCGAGTGCCCGGTGCTGTTTGAGTCCACACTGGCCGCCGGGCTTCTGGGCGGCTTTGTGCAGGCCGTCAGTGGCGGCGCGCTCTACCGCAAAAGCAGTTTTCTGATCGATACGCTGGGCAAGCAGGTGTTTGCGCCGCATGTGAACATTGTGGAGGACCCGTTTATTACCGGCGGCAAAGGCAGCGCGCCTTTTGACGATGAAGGCGTGTTGCCGCGGGCGCGGCATGTGGTCAGTGGCGGGCGCGTGCAGGGCTATTTTCTGAATACCTATGCGGCGCGCAAACTGGGCCTGCGCACTACGGGCAACGCGGGCGGATCGCACAATCTTGCGCTGACTTCCACGCTGACGCAGCCCGCCGACGATCTGGACGCCATGCTGGCCAGGCTGGGCGACGGGCTTTTCGTGACCGAACTGATGGGCCAGGGGGTCAACCACGTGACGGGCGATTATTCGCGCGGCGCGGCTGGCTTCTGGGTGGCGGGCGGCAAGATTGCCCATCCGGTGCACGAGATTACCATTGCGGGCAACCTGCGCCAGATGTTTGCCGACATCGTGGCCGTGGGGGCCGACGCCTATACCTACGGCGCCAAGACCACGGGATCGATACTTATAGGGCGCATGAAAGTGGCGGGCAATTGATTGACACGCGGGCCGCCGCAAGCCTGGGCGCGCCGCGCCACACGCCCATTGCAATCACTGTTGAATGCGCCTGAACGCGCCGCCGCCACTGCCCGGCGACTGCGCGGTGCTGTTGCGGCCCGGCTGTTGTGGCGCCACCTGGCGCATGGGCGGCGCGCCAGCCGTTGCGGCGCGCGGGCTTTGACTTTGAATGCGGCGTATGCCGGAATGGGCGCTTGCGGGCGCGCCGCGCTGGATGTTGGGGGCGGAAGGCTGCGCGCGTGACGGCTGCGGCGCTTGTTGCGCCGGGCGCGCCGCCGCTGGTGCGGTGGGGCTGGAGTCCATGCGCCAGGCCGTCCGCGCGGTGGGCTTGGGCGGCTGCTGGGCCATCCGGTTTGGGGGCGGCTGCTGTGGCTGGCGCGCGGGCGTGGCGCGTGGCTGGTAAGAGGTTGCCGCCCTTTGTTGTGGCGCGGGGGCGGTGGTTTGAGCACCAGCGGCACCATTGCGGTTGCGCGCGTCGCGGATCAGGCGCTCGCGTTCGCGCTCGGGGCCGGTGACGCGCACCGGGGCCGGATTGGCGGGCGCCACGCGCGCGGCGGGCTGGCGGATGGTGGTGGCGGCGCTGCCGCCGCTTTCAGTGCCCGCGCTCATGGGGCGCGGGGCCATGGATTGCGAGCGGATGGGTGCAGCGCCATTGGGCCGGGGCACAATCTGCCGGTCAGCGCCCGTGCGGGTGCGGCGCGGATCGACCATGCCATGGGCGTCTGGCCCGGGCCTTAGCATGGAATCTGCCGTGCCCGCGCTCGCGGAGCGCGGGGCTATGGATTGCGAGCGGACGATGGCAGCGCCATTGGGCCGGGGAACAACTTGCCGGTCAGCGCCCGTGCGGGTGCGGCGCGGATCGACCATGCCATGGGCGTCTGGCCCGGGCCTTAGCATGGGGCCTGCTGTGTTTGTGCCGGGGCGATGATTGTTGAGGCGCGCTGTCGCCGCTGGCGCAATTACGCGCGCATCGTGGCCCCATGTGCCGGGTGGCAGGCGCGACCCATCGGTAAACCGCGGGCGTTTGCCGCTGCCAGCGCCGTGGTCAGGCACAACGGTAATGGCCGCGGGACGGTGGAAGAAGTGGTAGTCCCGTGGCGGCGGGTGCTGGGGCCGGGGTTTGAGTCCATGGTTGATGCGGCTGTGGTAGCGCGCGCTGGCGTGATAGGGCGGATGCCAGTATTCGCCGGGCGCCAGCGGAAACCACGCGCCCGCGGGCAAGGTGCTGCCAATGGAAACGCGCCACTGCACGCCACCACTGCTGCCGCCCACAAATGCGACCAGCGCGGGCGCGTACACGGGCCGCACAGCGGCGGGGCCGGGCACCCAGGCCCAGCGCGCGCCAATTTGCGCCCAGCGGCCATAGTGAAACGGCGCAAAGCCCCAGGGCGCGTCATCCACCCAGGTCCAGCCCCAGGGCGACACCCAGCTCCAGCGGCCATAGCGGTAAGGCGCCCAATCGGTCACTGTAATGGTGGGGTACCAGACATGGCCGTAAGTGGCGTCCTGCGCCCATCGACCATGGCTGTCAAGCTGGTAATAGCCGGGCACCGCGCGCGAAACGTAGCGGGCCGTGACCGATTGCTCCAGCAGCGCGCAGCGCGCGGCCACCCAGCGATCGAAGTCATCTTGAAAATCCGCACTGCCGCTGGCGGCAATGGCAAGCGCGCTGCCACTGAAGGTGATGCGCGCACGCGCCGCCACCGGGGTGGCCTGCCCGGCCTCGCTCCAGACGGTGGCGCGACCGCGCGTGACACTGATTTGCGTGGTGCCAGATTGCGCATCGACATCGAGCCGGTATTGGCCCGGCTGATCGGCTGTCAGCGCGAGGTTTGGGGTGTCGATCTCGATGCGCTTGCCCGGCGCCAATTGCCGCACTTGCAGGGCAAGCGAACCTTCGGTCAGCGCGAACCGGGTGGTTTGCTCGTCGAGCTTGAGCAGCGTGACATCGGCCTTGCCTTGCAGGTAAATGCCTGCGTTGTCCGTTTGCACTTCGAGCCGCGAGCGTGCGAGCGCCGACAGGCGCGCGCCATCGGTCAGCGGCATGTTGGCGCTGGCCGCCTGCCAGCCACTGCGCTCATCCAGCGCCAGAAGGGCCGTGCCATCCTGATGGCTGATGTAGGCCACGCGACTGGGCGGATCGGCCTCTTCGGCCAATGCGCTGCCGCACAACAGAACCAGGCCCAGAGCCAGGGCTTGCAAAACGCCAAGGCGCTTGTATACAGAAGAAATCGCGCGCATGAAGTGTCTCCGGACAGAACCTTGCAATGCCTCTTTAACGCATCAGGCGTTCAACTGGTTGGCCCAAAGAACCCGGGCCAGGGAAGCGCCGAGTCTGCTGCATTCGGCCTTGCCCGCCATGCGCGAGCAAGGTCGCCAGGGTCTTTGCGTCAAATCGCGAACGCAGAGGCACCGGAAGCGGCGCGCTCCGAAGCTCCAGCAGCAGTGCGACGAAGTTCTTGCACACCAGCGGGAAGAGATACTCCCGGCG
>JAISNB010000062.1 GCA_031276435.1 Burkholderiaceae bacterium
GCCGCGCTTGTTTCATTTTCATGGGATCGCCGCGTCGCGCTGCGCGCTCCTCGCAATGACGGAGTAAGACGATAACCGTAGCGTAGAAGGCTGGCGCGGTGTGTTGTTTTTTTACTCACACACTCTCTCTCGCCCCATCCTCACCCCCCGCCCCTCTCCGCAAGCGGAGAGGGGCGCAAATTGCACCCTCCCCCCTTGGGGGGAGGGAACAAAAGGGGAGAGATGGAGAGAGGCCCGGGGGCACTCTCTCCCTTAAGGGAGAGAGAAATGCAGGCGTCATTGCGAGCGCCGCAGGGCGCGCGGGCCACAGCAACGTGTATCCGCCCTTGCACCCTTTGGCTGAAACCGGGCATGCAATTCGACAAAACCCAATTGCCCTCGCCCCCATTCATGAGGGCGAGGGTTGGTGCCGGCAGAGCGTGTGCAACACCGAGATTTGATCGCCCTCGCCCCCATTTATGGGGGAGAGGGTTGGGTGAGGGGGATTTCGCAATGGCGCGGCAAGGCCAGAGGCAAGGACTGCGTTGCCCACCCTCTCTGTCCCTGCCGGGACATTTCCCCCGCCAGCGGGGGAGAAAAAGGCAAACAGACCGCGCGTGCTGTAGGCAAGCCGCTTGTGTGCCCCGGCACGTATCTGGGATGTTTTTTTACCTTGTGCCTGACGCGCTTTTTCCGCACCGCCACTGTAGGGGCGGGTTTCAACGCCCCTACGCACACCGCTCATGGTGACAGTTGGCCGCAAGCTGTGTTGTTTTCTTCGTCATTGCGAGCGCCCAAAGGGCGCGTGGCAATCCAGAAAACGCCCTGCAAGCTGCCGCGGTGCTTCGGTTTGCGCCTGGCGTTTCTGACGGATGAGAAAAGACACGCACGCTTCATCTTCATGGATTACCGCGTCGCAACGCTGCTCGCAATGAGGGACACGGGTGCGTCACGTCCATATTCTTATTTCCCACCGCCCCCTTGGTGGGAAGATACAAGGGGAGCTGGAAAGCGTCAGGCGCCGCCGCGCGACGCGGCAACACCGAGAACGACAACGCCGGCCCCAACCAGCCCGATGCCCAGCCAGGCCAGCGGGGCGGGCCGCTCGCCCAGAAACGCAAAGGCAAACATGGCCACCAGAACCACACTGAGCTTGTCGATGGGCGCAACCCCGGATGCCGGGCCAGCCTGGAGCGCGCGGAAGTAGCACAGCCACGAGGCGCCGGTCGCGAGCGCGGACAGCGCCAAAAAAGAAAGCGCGCGCAAAGGCAGCGCAAACGGGTTCGCCCATTTGCCGGTCAGCAGCACAAACGGCACCAGCAGCGCAAAAACAACCGCCGTGCGGACAAGCGTGGCCAGATCGCTGTCGATGCTGTCCACCCCGACCTTGGCAAAAATGGCGGTCAGCGCCGCAAAAACCGCCGAGAGACTCGCCCACAAAATCCAGTTCATTGCCCGAATCCTCCACAACGCCCAACACGGAAAAACAGGCGCCCATTTTCGCCGCACTCTGCATCCGCCGGGCCGCAAGTGGTGTTTCCGCCAATCTGCGCCAGCCGTGGCAGCGCCGCCATGGCATTGGCCCAGGCCGCCTCGGCCAGCGCCCGCGAATCGATGCCGCGCAAGGCGGCAATGACCTGGGCGATGCGCGGCAATTCGCCCGGCTCGTTGCGCCCTTGGGGCTGGCCCGCGGCGCGCGCGCCAGCCGGGGTGTAAAGCCAGTGCGGGGGCATGTCGGGCGCGTCGGTTTCCAGCACCAGCGCATCCAGCGGCAGGCGCTTGGCCAGATCGCGCAGGCGCGTGGCGCGCGCGTAAGTGACAGCGCCGCCAAACCCGAGCTTGAAGCCCAAGTCCAGAAACTGCCCGGCCTGCTGGCGACTGCCCGCAAAAGCGTGCGCGATGCCGCCCGCCGTGCAACCCGTCTGGCGCAGCGCCTTGAGCACGGCATCGGCTGAGCGGCGCACGTGCAAGATGACGGGCAGCGCCTGCTGGCGCGCCAGTTGGAGCTGGCCGCGAAACAGTTGTTCTTGCCGCGCGCGCAAGGGGCCGGGCGCGGCCAGATCGGGCGCAAAGTAGTCCAGCCCGATTTCGCCCACGGCCACCAACCGCGCATCCGCCGCGCTGGCCTGCAACGCCGCTTGCACTTGCGCCAGCGCGTCGGGCGCGGCCTCGCGCGCGCGCAGCGGGTGAATGCCCAGTGCGTAGGCGTCGTCCAACTGGTGCGCCAGGGTTTTGACGGCTTCAAAGTGCGCGACGGCCACGGCGGGGATGACGCAGCGCGCCACGCCACCAGCCGCCGCCCGCGCGCGCACGGCCTGCACGTCGGCGGCAAATTCAGGCGCGTCCAAGTGGCAATGTGTGTCGATCCAGGCGCTTGTCATGCCGCCATGATGCCAAACCGCCCGCGCGAGCGTGCGCGCGACCCGTGTACCCGCGCGCGTGGCCGCGCGTCAGTTCGCGGCCATCAGGCCGCCGCGCTCCAGCCGCAGGGCGCGCTCGCAGCACGCGGCCAGCCGGTCGTCGTGCGTGACCAGCACAAACGCGGTGCCGTGATCGCGCGCCAGGCGCAGCATCAGCTCGAAAACCGTGCTGGCGGTGGCGCGATCCAGATTGCCCGTCGGCTCGTCGGCCAGCACGCAGGCGGGCCTCGTGACCAGCGCGCGGGCAATGGCCACGCGCTGGCGCTCGCCGCCGGAAAGCTCCGATGGCCGGTGCTGCGCGCGCTCGGCCAGTCCCACCTGGGCCAGCATGGCCTGGGCCGTTTTTGCGGCCTCGGGCCGGGGAATGCGCCGGATCCACAGCGGCATGGCCACATTTTCCAGCGCGGTAAATTCAGGCAGCAAGTGGTGGAACTGGTAGACAAAGCCCAGGCTGCGGTTGCGCAGCGCGCCCTGTTCGGCGGGCGAGAGACGCGCAAAGTCCAGCCCCATGAGGCGCACGCGCCCGCCGCTGGGCGCGTCCAGTCCGCCCAGCAGGTGCAGCAGCGTGCTTTTGCCCGAGCCTGACTGCCCCACCACGGCCAGCGTCTGACCGGCCAGCACTTGCAGGTTCACGCCATCCAGCACGCACACATCCAGCGGCCCTTCCTGGAAACGCTTGCCCAGGTCTTCGGCTTGCAGCACCACGGTGGCGGCAGTGACCGTTGGCGTCGTTGTCAACGCGGCCTCATTCATAGCGCAGCGCCTCCGCCGGATTGACGCGGCTGGCGCGCCAACTGGGGTACAAGGTGGCCACAAAAGCCAGCAGGAGCGAGATGACGACAATGGGCACAATGTCGGCCCTCTGCGGATCGCTTGGCAGGCGCGTAATCAGGTAAATGTCCTTGGGCAGGAAACTGGCGCGAAACAGCCGCTCCAGCGCGGGCACGATCACATCGATGTTGAAAGCGATCAAAAGCCCCAGCAGCAAGCCGCCCAGTGTGCCCATCACGCCCACCAGCGCACCCTGCACCACGAAGATTTTCATGATGCTCGACGGCGCGGCACCCAGCGTGCGCAAGATGGCAATGTCTGATCGCTTGTCCTGCACGCTCATCACCAGCGTGCTGACCAGGTTGAACGCGGCCACGGCCACAATCAGCGCGAGGATGATGAACATGACGCGCTTTTCAAGCTGCACGGCGGCAAACCAGGTGCGGTTTTGCTGCGTCCAGTCCAGCAGCAGCAAGGGATCGCTCAAAGTGCCCGCCAGCTCGCGCGCGACCTCGGGCGCGCGATTGGCGTCGCGCAGTTTCAGGCGAATGCCGCCAGGCCCTTCAAGGCGGAAGATGCGCTCGGCATCCTGCAAGTGGATCATCGCCAGCGTGGAATCGTATTCATAGTGCCCGGAATTGAATGTTCCCACCACCTTCATCTGCTTGAAGCGCGGCACCACCCCCGCTGGCGTAATCTGCCCGCTGGGGGCCACCAGCGTGACCGCGTCGCCCTCCATCACGCCAAGCATGCGCGCCAAATCCACGCCAAGCAAAATGCCGAACTCGCCCGGCGCCAGCCGCTGGAGCACGCCGCCCTCGCCAAGCCGCGCGGCCACATCGGTCACCTGCGGCTCCTGCGCCGGATCAATGCCGCGCAGCAGCGCGCCTTTCATGACCGCGTCGCGCGCCAGCAAACCCTGCGCACTGACAAACGGCGCGGCCCCCGTCACTTGCGGATGCTGGCGCGCCTCTTGCAGCGTGCGCTGCGCATCGGGCAGCGCGCCCGCGTCGGGCGCGAACACTTCCACATGCGCAATCACGCTGAGCATGCGCCCCGCAACCTCTTTGCGAAACCCGTTCATCACCGACAGCACCACAATCAGCGCGGCCACACCCAGCGCAATGCCCAGCATCGACGCACCCGAAATGAACGAAATAAAGCCATTGCGGCGCGTGGCCCGCCCGGCGCGCGTGTAGCGCCAGCCAAGCAGCAATTCATAAAACCAGCCCTGGGACATGTCAGATGTGCGCACCCACCGTTTGGGCAACGCGCCCAAAAACAAGGTGCAAAGCGCGGATTGTGGCATCCCGGACAATAGGCAGGCCGCCGCGCGGCTTTGCGCGCCGCAAAAACCCCCTTGCCCGCCATGCCCCCAGCCGACCTTGCCAGAGTGCGCCACCTGCTCATCGATGACGTCGATTCAGCGGCGGCGACTGCCAGCCACGCCGCGCTGGCGCGCCTGCCCAACCTGGGCCGCCTGCTGAAGTGCATGCGGCTTGAAAGCCGCCAGCACTGCCCGCCCGATGGCGCCAGCAGCCCGCACGAGCTTGCCCTGGCCCGCGCACACGGCCTGAGTGCCGAACCTGGCCGCATCCCCTGGGCCGCCTTTGAAACCCAGACCATTGGCGTACCCTGCGCCTGGCTGACCCCCGCGCACCTGCGCCTGGGCATGGACAACGCGCAGCTTCTGCCACCACAGGAATTGCAACTGACAGAAGCGCAATCGCGCGCGCTGCTGGCCGCCTGCGCGCCCTTGCTGGCCGAAACCGGCATCCGGCTGGACTACGCCGCGCCCACCCGGTGGCTGGCGCAAGGCGACGCGCTGGCCGACCTGACAAGCCGAGCGCCAGAACGCGCGGCGCGCCAGCGACGCCTCACGCGCGCGCAACTCGCGCAAGCGCCAACCCCCGGCCAGCGACGCCAATGGATGCTGCTGGGCAGCGAACTGGAAATGCTGCTGGCCACGCACCCGGTCAACCAGGCGCGCAGCGCGCAGCGCCTCTGGCCCGTCAACGCCGTGTGGCTCTGGGGCGCGGGCGCCCTGCCCCGGCCACACCCGCCAGCGCCCGGCGTCATGGTCGCGCCGCACCGCGCGCAAGCGCGCGCCCTGCCCCATCCAGACCCCAGCGACGACGCCTTGGCCCATGCCTGGCGGCGCATCGATGCCGACTGCATCCCCGCTCTGCTGGCAGCCCAGCGCGCCGGATGCAGCGTGCGCATCACCCTCAGCGGCCAGCAAAGCGGCATCACGCTGCGCTCGGCAGCGCCCGGCCTGCGCGGCTGGCTGCAAAACTGGCCCAACCCGTGGCGCGGCCACACCCTGCCGCACTGGCTGGAACAAATAGCGCCAAAAACCAGTTTGGATTGACCAGCAAAATGGGGCGAGCCAGAAAAA
>JAISNB010000159.1 GCA_031276435.1 Burkholderiaceae bacterium
CGATTGCCGATTGCCGATTGCCGATTGCCGATTGCCGATTGCCGATTGCCGATTGCCGATTGCCGATTGCCGATTGCCGATTGCCGATTATACCAGCGGTTGAAGAATAAAGTCCAGAGGCTCCGGAATTTATTTCTGATGTGTTGCCATTTAGCATGGGAACTGACTCCTGTCAAATGAGTGCTATCAAGGTTAAAGAACCTGCTTGCCGTCTTTTTGGCGTTGCGCAAGCACCTTGCCTGAGAGCAAGAGTGGCTGTGCAACACCGCCGAGCTATCCAGGCAGGGCGCTTGCTCTTCGCCGGGTTGGAACAAGATTGCAACAGGTTCCCGGTGGATGTGCCTTTGCCCTTGCCTTACCGCTGCTTCATGCGCCCTGTGTGCATTGCGCTGCGTTGGGCGGCGCGGCAACAAGGACATGATTGGCGTCGGCGTGGGGCCAAGACACGCATGTCATACTAGCAGCATTTCCGCGTTTTGCAACAGGCGGAGCGGCGCGAAAGTGAAAAAAACACGGAAAGTGTGAAATAGTTCCGCTTTTTGATGGTGTGTGTTGTTTTTTGCCCGCCCTCTCTTGCCCCATCCTCACCCCCCGCCCCTCTCCGCAAGCGGAGAGGGGAGCAAATTGCACCCTCCCCCCTTGGGGGGAGGGTTGGGGAGAGGGAACAAAGGGGGAGGGATGGGGAGAGGTCAAAGGGGGAGAGGGTCAGGGGGCGCCGCCACTGCCCAGCGCCGCGTCAATGAGTACGCCGAGCGCCGAATACATGAGCGAGCCGAGCAGCGCGGCCCCGAAGCCGCGCACCTGAAAGCCGCTGAGCAGGCCCGACGCGGCCCAGAACAGCAGCGCGTTGATGACGAACAGGAACAGCCCCAGCGTCAGTACCGTGACCGGCAGTGTGAGCACCACCAGTACGGGCCGCACGCTGGCGTTGAGCAGGCCGATGACCAATGCCGCGATCATGGCCGCGCCAAAGCTGCTGACCACCACGCCGCCGTAGAGCCAGGCCACCACGCTGAGCGCCGCGGCGCTGAGCAACCACCTGAGCAAGAGAATCATGCTGCGGGATCCGGTTTTTGCCCTGAAGCGGCTCAATCCGCCGCGGGCCGCGCGGCGCTGGCGCCTTCGGCGGGCTTGCGCCGGTGCAGCCATTTGCCGATGCCCAGTGTCAGCAAGGCGCCTGCCAGGCCGGCCGCGTGATGGACGGCGGCCTCTTGCGGCAGTTTGAGCATCCATTGCCAGCGCGCCGGGTCGGCCAGCGCCGGGTCTGTGACCAGCATGCCGCCCGCAATCCAGCCCAGCAGCATGCCGCCGCCGGTGATGATGACGGGAAAGCGCTCCATCAGTTTGATGACCATCTGGCTGCCCCAGACGATGATGGGAATGGAGATGAGCAGGCCCATGATGACCAGCAGCAGCGAGTGGCGGCTGGCGTTTTGCGCCGCCCCGGCAATGGCGATGACGTTGTCCACGCTCATGACCAGATCGGCGGTGATGACGGTTCTGACGGCGCCCCAGAGCTGGTCGCTGCCCTGTACGCCGCTGCCCTGCCCGGCATCGTCCGGGGCCAGCAGTTTGACGCCAATGCACAGCAGCAGCAGCGCGCCCGCCGCCTTGAGAAAGGGCAGGTTCAGCAGTGTCATGGCAAAGGCGATGAGCACGATGCGCACCACAATGGCCCCGGCGGTGCCAAGCAGGATGCCTTTCTTGCGCTGCGCGGCGGGCAGTTTGCGGCAGGCCAGCGCAATGACCACCGCGTTGTCGCCGCCGAGCAAGAGGTCGATGACGATGATTTGCCCAAGCGCGAGCCAGAAGGCCGGAGATGTCAAGAATTCCATAAGCGCCCCGGATTATCCTGTTTGTCGCTGCTTTGCCGCCGCCTGCCTGAGAAAGCGCAGCGCCGTGGCCTGTCGGGTGATGCGTCGCCACACGGCGCGTTTTTGCAGCGGCCCCATGGCGGGCCAGAGCGCCACTTCGGCATCGGTGCGCCCGCAGCCTTTGCATACGGCGTCGCCCTGACTGGTGGAGCAAACGGCAATGCAGGGCGCGTCGGGCAAGGTGGCGTACCAGGCCAGCCAGGCTTGCCAGGCAGCGGGCGGTATGGCGTGGGCGCGCCAGTACCGCGCGCCAGTCAGGGCCATGCGGCCATACAGATCGGCCAGCGCGCGCACGGGCGGCGCCAGAGCGCCGCTGCTGGCGTCAGCAGGCATGCGCGCGCGCCAGTGGTTGATGGCCGCTTCCAGGTCGGCAATGTGCAAGCCCGGCTCGGTAGCGCAAGCGGGCAAAGGGCGCTGCTGCTGCGGGCCACCGCGCGTCAAGGCTTGCGCGCCGCTGCGGCTGCTGCCGCCGCGGCGTCCGTGGGTTGGTGGCCGTCGCCGCCGCTTTCGGCCACGTCCAGCGCCAAGCACAGGTCTTGCCAGGCTTTGGCTTTTTCTGGCAGGGCGCGCAGCAGGTAGGCCGGGTGGTAGGTGACGACCACTGGCACGCCGTGCCAGTGGTGCACGCGCCCGCGCAAGCGGCCAATGGGTTCTTGCGTTTGCAGCAGGCTTTGCACGGCAAAGCGGCCCATGGCCAGGATGATTCTGGGTTGCAGCAAGGCTATCTGGCGACGCAGGAAAGGCTCGCATTGGGCGATTTCGTCGGGCTGCGGGTTGCGGTTGCCCGGCGGTCGGCATTTGAGCACGTTGGCAATGTACACGCCCCCTTGTGGTGGCGCTGGCGCGGTCGGCGCTTTGCCCGCGCCATCCTGCGGCTGTGGCGGCTGCTGCTGGCTGGCCGCATCGAGCGCGCATTGCGCCTGGCGCGAGCGGCCAATGGCGGCCAGCATGCGATCGAGCAGTTTGCCCGCCTGTCCGACAAAGGGTTCGCCCTGGCGGTCTTCGTTTTCGCCCGGCGCTTCGCCCACCACCATCCAGTCGGCCCGCGGGCTGCCCACGCCAAACACGGTTTGCGTGCGGCCCGCGCACAGGCCACAGGCGCGGCAGGCGGCAACGGCCGAGCGCAATTGCGCCCAGTCCATGTGTTCGACATCCGCTGGGCGCGCGCGGTTGTTGCTGGCTGGCTTGTCGAGCGCGGCAGCGGGGGGGGGCACCATTATGGGCGCAACGGGCGGCGCAATCACCGGCGCGGCGGCGGCTGTTGCGGGCGGCGGCGCTGCGGCTGGCGTTTGCTCTGGCGCTGGCGCGGCGCCGCGCTTGGCCGCCGGTGGCGGCATCCACAGGGGCACGCCCATTTCGGCCAGCATGGCGCGCTGGCGCGCGTCGAGCAGGCGCATCATGGCGCGCCTCCGGGCAAAACGGGTGCGCTGGGGTGGCGGCGCTGGTGGCGCTTCATAGCTGGAAGTTCATGATGGCGGCATCTTCGCGCTGGCCATTGCCTGCCGGATAGTAGGCGCGCCGCACGGCCACTTGCTGGAACCCGTAGCGCCGGTACACCTGCTGCGCGCGCGTGTTGGAGACGCGCACTTCCAGCCAGAGCCATTGCGCGCCCTGCGCGCGCGACCACAGGCTCAGCGCGTCCAGCAGCAGCGGCGCCCAGCCCTGGCGCTGGCATTGCGGCGCAACGGTGATGTTGAGCAGGTGCACTTCGCCCACGCCTTTCATGGCGACAAAGTAGCCCAGCAGCGCGTCACCGGCCATCAGGCATTGCGCCAGAAAGCCCGTTTGCAGCGCGTCCACGAAGTTGCCGCGCGACCAGGGGTGCGGGTAGGCGCGCCGCTCCACGGCCATGACGGCATCGAGCAGCGCGGCGCTCAGCGGCTCCAGCCGCACCTGTGCGCCAGCCGCGCCGGGTGCATCCGGCAACAGTTGGGCAAAAAACGACGGCGAAAAGCAGGCGGCGCTCATGCGAGGTTGCGGTTGAACAAGAAGACGGCCACCGCGCGCTTTCAGCCGTTGGCAACGGTGGCAGTGGCAGCGGCGGCGCGCAGGGCCGCGCGCTCTGCCGTGGTTTGCGCCACTTTATCGCGAATGTACAGAGGCAGTGCCTGCTCTGGCGCCACGGCGCGCCCGGCGGCCAGCAGCGCGGGTGTCAAGGCCAGCAGCGCGCACGCATCAGGCAAGGCCGCCACCACCCGGGCCGCATCCGGCGGCAGCGCCACGCGCAGCCGCGCGCCATACACCGCGCTGGCGTTGCCCGCCAGATGCCAGATGGCGCCTTGCGCGGACGGCGGCAGGGGCGGCGGGGCCAGTTGCTCTGGCGCGCTGGCGCGCACGGGTGTGAGCGCGCGCCAGCCACTTTGCGGCAGCCATTGGTAGGCGGCCCAGTAAACCTCGTCCATGCGCGCGTCGATGGCGCTGAGCGCCCAAAATGGCGCGTCACCGGCGCTGGCGGCGACCTGCTGGCGCGCGTTTTCAGCCACGGCCAGCAAGGTGTCTACGGGCACCACGGGCAACGGCGGTGCCTGGCCGGGCCAATGCGCGCGCGCGCCCAGAGCCAGCCCCTGCGCCACCGCGCAAGCCGTGCGCAAACCCGTGAACGCGCCGGGGCCGTGGGTAAAGCTCAGGGCGTCCAACTGATCGAGCCGCAAACCGGCTTGGCCCAGCAAATCCAGCGCCGCGGGAATCAGCGTGGCCGATGCCTGCGCCCCGCCCGCGCCCCGGTGCGGCCAAACGCGCGCGCCATGCTGCACGGCAACCGACAGTTGCTCGCCACTGGTATCGAACGCCAAGCATTTCATGCGGCTTATTTTAGGGTGCGTATGGGGGTCTACGCGCGTTTTCGGCGCGCTGCTTTCTGCGGCAGCGCCCGGTGCACTAAACTTTTGCGCCATGTTTTGCACAATGCCTGCCCGATTCGCCCGCCCGCTGCTGCTGGCCGCGTGCGCGCTGCTGCTGCCACTGGCTGCCGCGCACGCGCAAACTGCTTTGCCCGACGCGGTGAGCGCCGCGCTGGAGCGCGCCAGCGTCCCGCCAGAAGCCGTGTCCATGGTGGTTGCGCCGCTGCCGCCGCCATCGCCCGGATCGGCGGCAGGGTCAGCCGCGCCTGCCGCGCGCCTGGACTGGCAGGCCGACAAGCCGATGAACCTGGCCTCTGTGACCAAGCTGTTTACCACCTATGCCGCGCTGGACATGCTGGGGCCGGGCTATTTCTGGAAAAACCGCGTTTCCATTGAGGGGCAGGTCAAGGATGGCGTGCTGCGCGGCAATTTGATCATCAAGGGCAGCGGCGATCCCAAGCTGGTGCACGAGCGCCTGCTCGATCTGGTGGCCGCCATTCGCGAGAGAGGCATCCAGCACATCGTGGGCGATGTGGTGCTGGACGATGGCATCTTCAGCCTGCCGCCGCACGACGCCGCCGCGTTTGACGGCGACCCGCTGCGCCCCTACAACGCTGGCCCCAGCGGCATGCTGGTCAACTTTGGCGCGCTGGTGTTCAAATTCCAGCCCGACGCGGGCGGCCAGAACGCTGTCATCAGCACCGAGCCGCCCGTGGCGGGCATCGACATCGCGGCCACCGTGCCACTGGCGCGCGGCGCTTGTGGCGACTGGCGCGCGCGCCTGAAGGCCGATTTTTCCAACCCCAGCCAAATCCGCTTCAAGGGCAGTTTTCCCGCCGCGTGCGGCGAGCAAAGCTGGGCCATCGCCTACCCCGACGCGGCGCATTTCGCGCAATACGCGCTGGAAGGCGCGTGGCGCGCCGCAGGCGGGAGCCTGACGGGCCAAGTGCGCACGCAAAAAGGCGTGGCCGAAGGCGCGGCCTGGGTCACCGGCTTTTCACTGCCGCTGGCGCAAATCATTGCCGACGTGAACAAACTCTCCAACAACGTCATGGCGCAGCAGGTGTTTTTGACGCTCTCTGCCGCGCGCGGCGGACGCGGCAGCTTCCAGGAATCGCAAAACGCCTTTGCGCACTGGTGGCGCGGGCGCTTTGGCGCGCGCGCCGTGCCCGTGCTGGACAACGGCGCGGGCCTCTCGCGCCAGGCGCACGCCAGCGCCGCGTCGCTGACGGCGCTGTTGCAGCAAGCGGCCAGCGGCCCCAACGCCGCCGCGTTTGTCGACTCGCTCAGCGTGGCTGGCGTGGACGGCACCACCGTCAACATGCGCGCGCGCAACCCCGACTCCCAGGCACTGGGCAACGCCCACCTGAAAACCGGCAGCCTGCGCGATGTCAACGCCATCGCCGGTTACGCCTACGGCCGCAGCGGCCAGACCTATACAGTGGTGGGCATCATCAACCACCCCAACGCCAGCAACGCCCGCGCCGCGCTGGACCGTCTGGTGGAATGGGCCGTGCAGGATTGAAAAGCGCGTGGCGCGCCTGGGTTACAGCGCAAAATACGTCGCATCCAATTCAGGCTGGCGTTTCCCTGAAAATTCAATCAACCAGCCAGTCAGGGGCATCAGAGCCGCATCCTGCCGCCAGCGCCTTCGGTTTCTTCAAACCAGAACCAGTCCAGCGGCCTGGCAGACCTGGGCGCGGCAGGGCAGGCTTTGGGGTCGAGCGCCGGAGACACAAACAAGGCGCGGTTCCACATCGTGTTGATAATCAGCGAGCCTTTGCGGCCATTTTCTCCCCCTGTGTCAACACACTGGATGTAGACCAGGGAATCCAGGCGATGAATATCAAGCTTGCTGCCGCCGGGCCTTGGAATTTGCAGGCCCTTGGGCACAGGGGCGGCCTGTTGCGTCGCCAGAAACGTCAGAAAATCCTCTGAATAGCTGAAGCCGAACTCGGCCAGCAAACGGTGCACGGACTCACCGTGGCAATAGCAGGTCGCAACAATCTGCCGCGCGGACTGGGGCAAAAAACCCGGCACCATCCCGCGCGCGGCCGCATTCATCTTTTGCGCCCCGGCTGCGTCGGCATAAACCTCGGTCACCACATCCAGGCGCGCAACATAATTCAAATTGACAATCAGCATAATAACGCCCGCGACAATGTATGGCAAGGCAAGCGCGAGAACCGCCGCGCCAGCAACAATCATGAGCCTGCGTTTTGGCGTGTGGCCCTTCAGGGCTTGACGGATCATCACAATTGCCCCGGCCAGCCGGATGACGCTACTGCCTTTCATACACATTCCTCAGGCACACCAGAAAAACAAGGGCGGACAAAACAAGGCCCAGCCAGCTTAAATTGTGTGTAAAACAACCCAAAAATGCAAAGGCATCCATGGCCGCCAGCCTTGCCGTGGCCCCGCCGGGGCAGGAAAACCGGGAGCCATGTGCAAGCCCAACCGCCCCAACCGCAACGCCCATGACAATCAAAACCCGATTGGACAACCAGGTCAGTTTGAAAGCCAAAAATATCCCCAGAAAAGAAACCACCCAGTACACCGACATCCACAACAAAAACAAATTGCCACGCCCCAGTTCATTGCGAAACGCAAGCAGCGCAACCACAAACGCCCGGGAACTCTCCTTGATGACAAGAAGTGACAGACAAAAAAGCCCGATGCCAAGAAAAGCGTCCCGGATGCGAGTCATTTTTTATTCCTG
>JAISNB010000166.1 GCA_031276435.1 Burkholderiaceae bacterium
CGCTTGACTGTGCCGCGAAACTGGCTGCGCGCCACCACTTCCTGTCCGGTGTAGCAGCCTTTTTTGAAGCTCACGCCGCCCAGGCTTTCGTAATTGAGCATTTGGGGGATGAAGGCCTCGACCACCGGCGCGGTGATGCGTGCCACGCCTGAGCGCACTTCGGCCCAGAGCCATTGCGCTTCGGTCAATGGCGGCGCGGCGGGTGCGGGGCTGCCCGCGGGCGCGAGCCACAGGGCGCGCGCGGCGCCATCGGCGGGCGGCAGTGGCAGCCACACGTCACGCGGGGTTTGCCCGGCGGCATCGCCCAGCAGGCCCCGGATGTCAAATTCAGCCGTGGCGTCGCTGAGTGTGACTTTGGCGCGCAGCACGTACATTTGCAACCGCCCGAGTGTGGCGGCCAGCCGGTCGGCGCTGGCGAGCAGCAGCAATTGCTGTGCCGACGTTTTGTAAACCCAGAAGCTGGTCAGCACGCGCCCCCTGGGTGTGCAGTAGGCGGCCAGGCGTGTTTGTCCGGCGGGCAGCAAGGCCACGTCCTGCGTGAGCTGGCCTTGCAAGAAAGCGATGGCGTCTTCGCCCGTGGCACGCAGCACGCCCAGGTGCGTGAGGCGGGTGGCGCCATTCAAATGGGCGGCGGTCTGCAAGGCGGGGGCGACAGGGTTGGGCATGGCCTGAATTATCATGCCCAATTCAATGGCTGTCTTGCGATCCAGGCTTGTGCGCGTGTTTTTCAAACTGTTGGTTACGCTGCTGATTGTTGCGGCGCTCGCCGCGTCGGCGGCGCTCTGGTGGTGGCCGCGCCAGCCGCTGGAGCTGGCTGGCGTGGCGCGGCTGGAGTTCGAGGTGCCAGCTGGCGCTTCGATGCGCACGGCGGCCCAGCAGGCCGTCAAGGCTGGCGTGCAAACCCGACCCGAGTTGCTGTACTGGTTTTTCCGGTTGGCCGGGCGCGGTCAGGTCATTCAGCAGGGCACTTATGAAGTGGCGCAGGGCATGAACGCGCACGATTTGCTGGACAAACTGGTGCGGGGCAACCGCATCGAGTTGCCCGTCACGCTGCTGGAAGGCTGGACCTTCCAGCAGGTGCGGCAGGCGCTGGCGCGCGCCGATGGCCTGAAGAACGACAGCGCCGCGTTCAGCGACGAGGCGCTCATGCGCTCGCTTGGCAAGCCCGGCGTCGCGCCCGAGGGGCGCTTTTTTCCCGACACCTACCGCTACGCCAAAAACAGCAGCGACATGAACGTGCTGCGCCGGGCCATGCGCCTGATGGACGAGCGCCTGGCTGCCGCCTGGGCGCGGCGCGCCCCCGATTTGCCCTTGCAAACGCCCGAACAGGCTTTGATTCTGGCTTCCATCATCGAAAAAGAAACCGGCCTGGATCAGGACCGGGCGCTGGTGGCTGGCGTGTTCAACAACCGGCTGCGCGCGGGCATGCCGCTGCAAACCGACCCCACCGTTATCTACGGCATGGGCAGCCATTTTGACGGCAACCTGCGCAAGCGCGATTTGCAAACCGACACGCCCTACAACACCTACACCCGGCGCGGCCTGCCGCCCACGCCCATTGCCATGCCGGGCAAGGCATCGCTGATGGCCGCCGTGCAACCGGCCAACACCATGGCCCTGTATTTCGTGGCCCGGGGCGATGGCTCCAGCCACTTCAGCAGCAACTTGGCCGAACACAACGCCGCCGTGCGCCGCTACCAGTTGGGCAGCAGCGGCGCGCACTGATTCATCCCCCAGCATGCTCCACGCCAATACGCCAGCGCAAAGCGCCGCCGCGCCGCCCAGTACCCAAGGCCTGTTCATCACCTTCGAGGGCATCGACGGCGCGGGCAAATCCACTCACATTGCCGCTGTGGCCGACTGGTTTGCGGGGCAGGGCCGCGCCGTGGTGAGCACCCGCGAGCCTGGCGGAACGCCGCTGGCCGAGCAAATCCGCGCGCTGGCGCTGCGCCAGGACATGGACGCGCTGACCGAGGCGCTGCTCATGTTTGCCGCACGGCGCGAGCATCTGGCGCAAGTCATCGCGCCCGCGCTGGCCGCTGGCAAAGTGGTGCTGTGCGACCGCTTTACCGACGCCACCTTTGCCTATCAGGGCGGCGGACGCGGCTTCGCCTGGCAAACCCTGCGCGCGCTGGAACGCATGGTACAGGCCGCCGATTCGCTGCCCGCCGCCGCCGGGCGAGGCGCCCGCGTGCTGCAACCCGATCTGACGCTGTGGTTCGACTTGCCGCCCGCCGTTGCGGCCCGGCGTTTGAGCGGCGCGCGCGCGCCCGACAAATTCGAGGCGCAGCCACAAACCTTTTTTGAAGCCGTGCGCGCTGGCTACGTGCGCCGCCAGCGGGAAAACCCGCGGCGCTTCGCGCGCATCGACGCCAACCAAACCCTGCAAGCCGTGGCGCAGGCTGTAGAGCAGGTCGTGGCGCAAGCGCATCCGCCGCGCGCAGCTTGATGGACAATGAGCGCGCCCATGCCCACCACCACATCCCCATCAAACCCCGCGCCGCTGCCGCCCTGGATTGCCCGCCAGTTGCAATCGCTGCTCGCGCAGCGCGCCCATGCCTGGCTGCTGCAAGGCCCGGCTGGCCTGGGGCAGTGGGATCTGGCGCTGGCGCTGGCGCGCGCCTGGCTGTGCGAAGCGCGCGCAACGCCTGAGGCCGCCGCGTGCGGCCAATGCCCAAGCTGTCACGCCATCAGCGTGCGCACCCACGCCGATTTGCTGGCCCTCATGCCCGAGGCCTACATGCCTGCGCTGGGCTGGCCGCTGCCCGAAAAGGCGCAGGCCGAAATCGACGACAAGAAACGCAAGCCGAGCCGCGAAATCCGCGTCGAAGCCATGCGCGATGCCATCGAATTCACCCAAAGCACCAACGCGCGGGGCCGGGGCAAAGTGCTTGTGGTGTACCCGGCCGAGCGCATGAACCCCATCACGGCCAATGCGCTGCTCAAAACCCTGGAAGAGCCGCCGGGCGACACCCGCTTTGTACTGGCCAGCAAAGCCGCGCACCTGCTCTTGCCCACCATTCGCAGCCGCTGCCTTGCGCACACCATGGCCTGGCCCGAGCCTGCCGAAGCCCTGGTCTGGCTGCAAGCGCAAGGCGTTGCGCCCGATCAGGCGCCCGCCCTGCTGCAAGCCGCGGGCGGCAGGCCCGCCGCCGCGCTGACGCCGCCGGGCGGGCAAGCGGCCATCGACGCGCGGCAATGGGCGCTTTTCCCGCGGGCCATGGCGCAAGGCGACGTGGCCGCGCTGGCCGATCTGCCCTTGCCCGAAGCCGTCAGCCGCCTGCAAAAACTCTGCCACGACGTCATGGTCAGCCAGCAAAACGCGCGGCCCCGGTTCTTTGAGGCCAGCGCGCTGCCCAAACGGGCGCTGTCCACGCGCGCCCTGACGCAGTGGTGGAAACAACTGCAACAAAGCGCGCGCAACGCCGAACACCCGTTAAATGCCGGTTTGGCAACAGAATTTCTGGTCAGTGCAGCCCAAAAGGCTCTAAACTCTAAGGTTGACTGACATTGATTGACCAACCCGAGAGAAATACATCAGCCATGTCCACAGCACCCGCACCCCTTGGCGGCGCTGCCGCCGCAGCGCCCAGCGCGGCCCGTCCCAGCGTCATCCCGCTTGCCATCAAGGAAAAAGGCGCGCTCTACGCGGCCTACATCCCGCTCTTCAAAAATGGCGGCATCTTCATCCCCACCACCCAGGAGCACAAACTGGGCGACGTCGTATTCGTGCTGCTGACCCTGCCCGACGATCCCCAGCGTTACCCCATCGCTGGCCGGGTGGCGTGGATCACGCCGCCGCGCGCCTCGGGCAACCGCACGCAAGGCGTGGGCATCGCGTTTCCGGAAGACGAAAAATCGGCACACCTCAAAGCCAAAATCGAGAACATCCTGGGATCGGCCCTGACCTCGATGCGCCCCACGCAAACCATTTGAGCGCCGCCGCCACTGCGCCGCCAGGGCCGCGCGCGCCTGATGGCCTTGCCGCCGCCTGACCCCTTTTTGCCGCCAGATCCCCCGCCCCGGGTCTGGGCAGAGCCTGCCATGCTGACCGATTCGCACTGCCACCTCACATTCCCCGAGCTAGCTGGCCAACTGCCCGCGGTGCTGGACGCCATGGCCCGCGCCCAGGTCACGCGCGCGCTGTGCATTTGCACCACGATGGAAGAATTTCCCCAGCTCCTGGCGCTGACCGGGCCGCACCCGCACCTGTGGGCCAGCGTGGGCGTACACCCCGACAACGAAGGCGTGCGCGAGCCTTCAGCGCAAGAACTGGCCGCCGCCGCCGCGCACCCCAAAGTCGTGGCCATCGGCGAAACCGGACTCGACTACTACCAGATGCAAGAGCGCAAAGCTGGCCGCAGCGTGGCCGACCTGCACTGGCAACGCGACCGCTTTCGCACCCACATCCGCGCGGCCCGCCAGGCGGGCGTCGCCCTCGTCATCCACACCCGCGCCGCCGCCGAAGACACCTTGCGCATCCTGCGCGAAGAAGGCGAGGACGGCGCCGCTGGCAGCGCCGGCGGCGTATTCCACTGCTTCACCGAAAACCGCGCCATCGCCCGCGCCGCGCTCGATCTGGGCTACTTCATCTCGCTATCGGGCATCGTCACCTTCAAAAACGCGCACGACGTGCAGGAAGTCGCCACATTCGTCCCGCTGGATCGCCTGCTGATCGAAACCGACAGCCCCTACCTGGCCCCGGTGCCACACCGCGGCAAACCCAACATGCCCGCCTACGTGCGCCACGTTGCCCAATGCGTGGCCGACCTGCGCGGCCAGCCACTGGAGCGCATTGCCGAAGCCACCAGCGCCAACTTCAACCGCCTGTTTCCCAAGGCGCTCGCGGCATGACGCGCTGCTGGTTCGACAAAACCGCCGCGCTTTTCCTGGCCGCCGCCATCGCACTGACCGGCCTGGTGGCGCTGCACGCGCGCGCCGCTGCCACTGACACAGGCAGCGCCAGTGCATCCACCGCCGACGCCTACTTTCGCGCCATCAAACAAAACAACGCGGCGGCCATGACCGCCTTGCTGCGCCAGGGCGCAAACCCCAACACCGTGGACGCGCGCGGCATCCCCGGCCTGTACATGGCACTGCAAGATGAATCGCTCGAAGTCGCCTCCGCGCTGCTGGCATCGCCCAAAATCAACGTCAACCTGCTCGCCCCCACGGACGAAAGCCCGCTCATGATGGCCGCCCTCAAAGGCCAGGCAGACATCGCCCGGCAACTCATCGCCAAAGGCGCCGCCATCAACAAAAGCGGCTGGACGCCCCTGCACTACGCCGCCACCGGCGGCCATGCCGAACTCATCAAACTGCTGCTCAAAGCGGGCGCCGACCTGGACGCACGCTCGCCCAACGACAGCACCCCGCTCATGATGGCCGCGCGCTACGGCTCTGCCGAATCCGTGCGGCTGCTGCTCAAAGCGGGTGCCGACCCCCATGCCCGCAACCACCTGGGCATGGACGCGCTGGACTTCGCCCTCAGCGCCTCACGCCCGGATGCCATCGAAATCCTTGGCAAACTGCGCAAAACCGGCGGCCCCAGCCCCGCAGCCTCTGGCGTGGTGCCATCAGATACAAAAACCGCACCAACACGAACACGCGGCAGTTGGTAAAAAACCGCAGCCCGTGGGTTTGTGGAAAAACCGCGCGCGCTGTGGCTGGTGCCGGGTCAAAACGCCACCAAAAAAACCGGGCGACACTTGAATTCGAAGAGCGTGCCTTTGTTCTGCGCTGCTCAAAACGCCACTCAAAAAACTGAGCGACACTTGGGCACCGCCGCGCGCGGCGGGCGGCTTTGCTGCTCTGATGATTGGACGAACCAAACCCAAAACCCGCGCCATAACGAGGGGGCGCACAATTTTTCCCAATATTCCCCTCGCCCCCTTTAGGAGGAGAGGGTAGGGTGAGGGGGACGCGCAGCGCAAATATTCTCATACTCCTATTCCTAATCACCACGGGAGATG
>JAISNB010000184.1 GCA_031276435.1 Burkholderiaceae bacterium
TTTTACACGCCCGCCCCGCGCGGACTGGAAATCAAAATCGGAGAAAAATTGACGGACTTGCGGCAGCGCAACGCCAGCGCGCGCGCGCGCAAATGAACCGCCGCACACGGCAAAGCGCCGTGCTTGCCCAAGAGGCGGCGAAGGCAATGAAGAAGTGTGTGCTTGCTCTGTCTCCGGCATTGCGGCCACGCCTCACCCCGTCATTGAGAGGAGCGAAGCGACGTTGCAATCCATAAAGCA
Source organism: Burkholderiaceae bacterium (assembly GCA_031276435.1). Lineage (GTDB taxonomy): Bacteria > Pseudomonadota > Gammaproteobacteria > Burkholderiales > Burkholderiaceae_C > Ottowia. The sequence goes on from JAISNB010000184.1 coordinate 241, forward strand.
AGCGCCTCGGCCATTGGAAAACCAGAAGGCGCAAGCCGAAACACCGCAAGGCGGGCAGCAGCCAGCAGAGATGCCGTCTGGACCGTGCCTCGGTGCTGCGGTCCGCGCAATGATGGGGTTTTGGAGTTTCGTGTTTTCCCAAAAGACGAAGAAATGCATGGTGCATTCGCTCCGCGCGATCAAAAGAAAATCCCCGCCGAGCGGCCGGATGTGATGCCGCAAGGTGACGGGCTGGCGCGTGTTGTGGCGCGACGATGGCCGCACGGGCGGCGCGTCAGGCGTGCTTATTCAAAGCGCGGCGTTTGCCGGGCCAGGAAGGCTTCGATGCCGATGCCCGCGTTGGGGTGCTGCAAGTTGCGCACGTACAGGTTGCGTTCGAGCGCCAGGTGCTGGTTGAGGCTGTGGTTGGGCGCTTCGGTGATCAATTCCTTGATGCTGGCGATGGCGTTGGGCGCGCGCGCGGCCAGCCGGTCGGCCAGGGCCAGCGCGCCGCCGAGCGCGCCTCCCGCATCGGTGAGCTGGTTGACCATGCCTATGGCATGCAGGCGCTCGGCGCTGATGCGCTCGCCCAGCATGAGCATCTGGCTGACCAGTTGCCGTGGCAGTTTGCGCGCCAGGCTCCAGCTTGCGCCGCCGCCGGGCGAGAGGGCCACGTTGCTGCCCGCCATGACGAATACGGCGTTGCGCGCGGCCACGATCATGTCGCAGGCCAGCGCCAGCGAAAATCCGGCGCCCACCGCCGCGCCTTCTACCGCGGCCAGTACGGGTTTGGGAAATGTGCCAATGGCCTCGATCCAGTTGTTGAGGGTTTCCAGGCTTTCCAGTTGCGCTTCCAGTGGTTTTTGCCGGTTGCCCAGAATGCGCAGCAGGTTGGCGCCGGCGCTGAAGATGCCGCCTTCGCCCGTGATGACCACGCAGCGCACGTCGGGGTTGGATTCGGCGGCGGACAGGGCTTCTATGCCCGCGGCATACATTTCGGCGCCCAAGGCGTTGCGCAATTCGGGGTTGTGCAGCGTGAGCACCAGCGTGCTGCCTTCAAAGGCGGATCGCAATCTGGCTGTCATGGGTCAAAGGCCTCCGTATTCCTGTTTTGATAGCAGCCCTTGCCTGGATGGCAAGGGCTATGGCCGCGCCCTGCCGCCGTTAGCGCCGCATTTGCAGGGCACTGGGGTTGATGATGTTGGTGGGTGTGCCGCGCAAGAAGTTGGTTACGTTGTCGAATGCGGCGCAAAAGTCGCACTCGTAGCTTTCTTGTTCCACGTAGCCGATGTGGGGCGTGCACACGCAGTTTTCCAGACGCAGCAGGGCATGGCCTTGCAGGATGGGTTCGCTTTCGAAGACGTCGATGGCGGCCATGCCGGGCCGTCCGCGGTTGAGCGCGCTGACCAGCGCGTCCGGCTCGATCAGGTCGGCGTGCGATGTGTTGACCAGCATGGCCGTGGGTTTCATGCGCGTCAGGTCGGCCAGCGATACGCTGCCGCGTGTGTCGTCCTCAAGGCGCACGTGCAGGCTGAGGACATCGGATTGCTCGAACAGCGCCTGTTTGCTGTGCGCCACCGTGTGTCCATCGGCCAGGGCCTGGGCGCGCGATGCTTCGCTTCCCCAGACGAATACCTGCATGCCGAATGCGCGGCCATAACCGGCTACGAGCTGCCCGACTTTGCCATAGCCCCAAAGCCCCAGTGTGCGCCCGTGCAGCACATGGCCCAGGCCAAAGTTGGTTGGCATGGAGGCGGCTTTGAGGCCCGATTGCTGCCAGGCGCCGTGTTTGAGGTTGCCAACGTATTGCGGCAGGCGGCGCGCCGCCGCCATGATGAGCGCCCAGGTCAATTCCGCCGGGGCGATGGGAGAGGTTGGCGTTTCGGCTACGGCGATGCCGCGCTCGGTGCAGGCGGCGATGTCGATGTGGCTGCCCGCGCTGCCCACTTGCGAGATCATTTTCAGGCGTGGCAGTTTTTCGATCAGTTGGCGCGTCATGTGGGTGCGCTCACGAATAGGCACCACCACGTCGGCGTCGCGCAAGCGCACGGACAATTGTCCCAGGCCCTTGACCGTGTTGGTGTAGACCTTGGCGGGATAGGGTTCCAGCCGACTGGCGCAGGCTAGCTTGCGCACGGCGTCCTGATAGTCATCAAGGATCACAATGTTCATGCCCGCATTGTGCCCGCCCTTGGGCGGTTCTGAAAAACGGGCCAGAGCGGCGCGCCTGAACGCGGCAAAAAAGAAGCCGGTTTTTGCGCGAGCGCGGCGGCGCTGGCAGTTGTGCGCAATGTTTTTGGGAATTGCGTCGCGGCACGATCCTTCCAGATTGCGCCACAACCCGCGGGCGAGGGCTTTGCGGTCCAGCCCGACAGCGTGCTTTGCAACGCAAGCCGCCGCCATGGCCGCGCTATGGCGCGCGCTCACAGCGCCATGTGCGCAAAAACACTTGTTCAGCGTGGTGCCTCGATTAGTCCCGCGCCAGCCGCGCTTCGTGCGCGGCCAGGCGGGTCAGTTCAGCGCAAACGTCGGCCAAACTGCCAGAGAGCGCCAAGCGCCCCGCATGCACGGCAACGGCGCGGCGGCGGGCAGCAATCTCCCATCCGGTGGGCTGCGCCAGTGGCCAGGCGCGGCGCTGCCGCAAGTAACTGGGCACAGTGAAGTCGGTGGCGTGAAGCGAAGGCTGAGTCGTAAAAGCCATGTGACACCTTTTTTGGCAAATGGTTGGACACAGGCAGGATTGGATTGGAATGTGGTGCCCCGGGTTTTTGGCCCGCGGGCGCCACCAGGAAACACGCTGCCGCGGGGTATGGCTTCACGCGCGGGGTGGCGGCTGGCGCTGCGCCCGGCTGGTGAATCCAACGCCCGCCACCCGCGGCGGCGCGCAATGGTTCAGTCTCTTGCTGGCATGGTTTACATGAACATGCTGTTGCGGATCAGGCCCACGGCCAGTCCCTCGATGGCGAATGGCTCGCCCGGATGGACCACGATGGTTTCGTAATCCGGGTTTTCAGCGTGCAGTTCGATTTGCTGGCCGTGGCGATGAAAACGTTTGACGGTGACCTCGTCGCCGATGCGGGCCACCACAATCTGGCCGTTGCGCGCCTCGCGCGCGGATTGCACGGCCAGCAGATCGCCGTCCAGAATGCCAACGTCGCGCATGGACATGCCGCGCACGCGCAGCAGGTAGTCGGGCTTGCTGGCAAACAAACCGGCTTCGACGTGGTAGGTTTGATCGACATGCTCTTGCGCAAGAATGGGCGCGCCCGCCGCCACGCGGCCCACAATGGGCAGCGCCAGTTGCTCCATACCGGGCAATAGCTGGCTGAGTTCAGCGCGCTGCAAGGCGCCGCGCGCCGCGCCCTTGAGCCGGATGCCGCGCGAGGTGCCGCTGACCAGTTCGATCACACCCTTGCGCGCCAGCGCCTGCAAATGCTCTTCAGCCGCGTTGGCCGATTTGAAGCCCAGTTCGCTTGCGATTTCGGCGCGCGTGGGTGGCGCGCCCGTGCGCACGATGGCACGCTGCACGAGTTGCAAAATCTGCTGTTGCCTGGCGGTGAGCTTTGGATTGTCTTGCATGAAACACTCCCGAATCCATGGAAAAAGCGGCTGTTTCGCGAGCCGGAACAACTGTATTCAAAAACAGTTACTGTAATTTTACACAGGATTTCTGTTTTGGCAAGCGCAGGGCGGTTTTGGGCAGAAAGCGCCACGGGAGCAGGCAAACAAAAACGGATCTTCGTTGGCTGAAGATCCGCCTTGGTAACTGGCCTTGCCCCTGGAAGAAGACTCAACGGAATGGCTCCGGTAGGTCCCTTGTGGTATCGAGGCCCTCGTCCTTACGAGGGCTTCATTGTTTCTGGCATACCCTCTCGCCGTGGCGCACGGCGTTGTTCAGCCTCTCGGTAAGCCGCTCCTGCCCAGTGGCACCGTCTTCATCGTATTTGCGATGCCCTCCGCGTGACGCCCCTAAGGCATCGCGAACAGGCAAGGCGTGCTCAGTGGGTCAGGGCTGTCAGCGCACGCGCCGTGATCTCTTCGACAGTGCCCGTGCCGTTGATGGCGCGGTACATGGGCGCGTGCGTGGCGTCCTCGCGCGCCCATTCGCTGTAGTAATCCACCAGCGGTCGGGTTTGCTGGCTGTAGACCTCCAGACGCTTGCGCACGGTCTCTTCCCTGTCGTCATCGCGGTGAACCAGTGGCTCGCCAGTCACGTCGTCCTTGCCGTCCACCCTGGGCGGATTGAATTTGAGGTGATAGGTGCGCCCGCTGCGCGGGTGGCTGCGGCGTCCGCTCATGCGCTCGATGATGGCGTCAAACGGCACATCGATTTCCAGCACGTAATCGAGTTGCACGCCCGCGGCTTTCATGGCCTCGGCCTGCGGGATGGTGCGCGGAAAGCCGTCAAACAAAAAGCCCTTGGCGCAGTCGGGCTGCGCAATGCGCTCCTTGACCAGGTTGATGATCAAATCGTCGCTGACCAGGCCGCCCGATTCCATCACGCTCTTGGCTTGCAAGCCCAGGGGCGTGCCAGCCTTGACGGCAGCGCGCAACATGTCGCCAGTGGAAATTTGCGGAATCCCAAACTTCTGGCAAATGAATGCCGCCTGCGTGCCTTTGCCAGCGCCCGGCGGGCCAAGCAAAATCAGTTTCATCGCGGAAAGCTCCTCATCACGTTATCCATGCGCGCACTGAAAAGCGGGCGCGCTGTCTCTTGAAGAGAATAGCACGGCGGGTTTGTGCGGGCGCCTTTGCCTGAGTTGGGGGCGCTCCAAAACCTGCACAACCTCACCAAAACCAGCAAGGTACTCCAAAGAGACCCGCAGACCTTTGAGGAATTCGCGCGGGATGCCGCCCAGCAGGGCGACATGCCCAATGTCTACATCGATGCCAAGACCCTGCTTCAGTCAGGATTG